>CAZPNG010000077.1:0-5123 GCA_964587845.1 uncultured bacterium
CAAGGAAATCAATAAGAAGAAGTAGCTTTATCGCAAGCCACGATTCCACCGACCCTTCCTGCTGCCACCCTCCTCAACAGCCCTCTTGGCTCAAGCGCCACCGGCTTGCACTTGTCGTGCTGGCGTATGGTCTGGCGGTCGGCATTTCCTTCGCATTTGAACCGCTGGCCCCTTTCCGGCATCACAGCCTCGAATACCTTCGCCTCGTCGCACTGCCCCTTCTGATCGGCCTCGCCATCGGCGGCCTGATCGATTACACGGTCCCCAAAGCGTATGTGGCGCGCTACCTGGCGGGCTCGGGCCCCGCGGTCGTGCTGCGCTCCGTGGGGCTGGGGTTCCTCATGAGCGCCTGCAGCCACGGCGTCCTGGCCCTGTCCATGGAGCTGCACCGCAAGGGCGCTTCAGTGCCGGCGGTCATTTCCTTCCTTCTGGCAAGCCCCTGGGCCAACCTTTCGCTCTCCATCCTGCTCGTGGGACTATTCGGCTGGAAAGGGCTCCTCATCGTGGCGCTCTCGGTCGTGGTGGCCCTGGTCACCGGGCTTGTCTTCCAGCGCCTGGAGCGGCTGGGTTGGATCGAATCCAACCCCCATGCCGTGCCGGCCGAACCCTCCTTTTCGGTGGTGGGGGACTTGGCTGCCCGGCTGCGGGCCTACCGGCCCACCTGGGGGGGCCTGACCCGGGACGCTGCGGGGGTACTCAAAGGAATGAGGGAACTGGCCGATATGTTAGTATGGTGGGTTCTGATCGGCCTTTTGGCCGCCAGCGCCTTGGGGGCGTACGTCCCTCCGGCGGTTCTCACGCGCTACCTGGGCCCGACCGTGTTGGGCCTGGCGGCGACGCTCGCGCTGGCCACCGTCCTAGAGGTTTGTTCGGAGGGCACCTCGCCCCTGGCCTTTGAACTTTACCGGCAGACGGGGGCGCTCGGCAACAGCTTCGCGTTTCTCATGGGCGGCGTGATCACGGACTACACGGAAGTGGGATTGGTTTGGATGAACGTGGGCAAGCGCGCAGCGCTCTGGATGCTTCTCGTGACCCTGCCTCAAGTGGTGGTGTTCGCGCTCTTGCTCAATAGGTGGGCTTGATGTATCGTAAAATCATCCTCGGGATTCTCACCTTTCTCTACATCGCGTCCTTTACGCTGATGCTGGCGGCGCTCGTGATTGAAGGCGTTCCGCAGAAGCTCACGAACGCAAACCTTGCGAGTATCCTCACCATGACGCCCGCGCAGATGGCGCTCGCGTTTGCGCTGTTGGGGTTGATCACCGGCATCCTTTTCGCCATCGCCAGCTGGCGCCTCCTGGTTCGAAGCGAACGCTTCCGCGAGGAGCTGTCGCTCGCGGCCACGCGGGCGCGCAAAGCCAATGAGCGGCTCGACAGGTTGAATCGCCACAAGGACACGCTGCTCGCGGTCTCCAGCCACGATCTGAAGAACCCCGTGACCACGATCAAGTTCGCGCTCGCGTTTCTCGAGGACCGCATGGATTTGCCGCCTGACGGGCGCAAGATGCTGCGCATCATCCGCGACAACACGGAGCGCATGGAGGACTTGCTGGCGGACTTGAGCGATCTCACGCAGATCGAGCGGGGCTCGGTGTCGATCCATACGCGCGCCACGCGCCTCGAAGAGCTGCTCCTGCCTTGCTACGACTCCTTTAAGCTCGTGGCGGACCAGAAGGGGATCACGCTGCGGGTGAACGCGCCCGGGGACGTGCCGCTCGTGCTGGCCGATCCCGCCAAAGTGGGGCGGGTGCTGGAGAACTTCCTTTCCAACGCCATCAAGTTTACCCCGACGGGCGGGGAGGTGCGCCTCGAGGCCTGGTGCGAGGAGGCCGGCATGCGCTTAAGCGTGACCGACAACGGGATCGGATTTTCGCAGGACCTGGCGACGGAGATATTCCATCCTTTCTCAAAGGCCCAGCGGCGGGGCACGGCCGGCGAAAAGGGCACAGGCCTGGGCTTGTCCATCACGCGCGAGATCCTGCGGCTTCACGGCTGCGAGATCAAGGCCGAAAGTTCCGTCGGCAAGGGCTCCGTGTTCTCGTTTACCCTTCCGTTTGCTCCGACGGCGGCCCGCGAGGGCAAGGTCGAGTCCTCTCCGGGGCAGGCCGCAGCCGGCGTTTAAGGGGCCGGGGCCCTTTTGACTCGTGTCATCCTGAGGGCAAACTCCACCCGCCCGAAGGATCTTGCAGAGATCCTTCGCGAGAGAAGAGGGTCGCTCAGGATGACAGGTTTGGATGAGAAAAGGGCCCCGGCCCCTTGGGTAGTTGTTGACGGAGGGTCAGGTTTCGGTAGAATACAGCAGGTCTTTTTTCATGTTGCGGGAACCATCAAATCCAAAAGGAGATTTACTATGAAGGCGATTGCGCTGATGGTCGCGGCGGCGTTCCTTGTTTGCTCTTTGCCGACAGGAGCGTGGGCCGGCGAAAGCAGAGTCATGCCGGCGGCGGCTTCCCTGTTTTTGCCGGGCACGGGCCAGGCGATGAACGGCGACCTGGGGTCGGCCAAGACGAAGGTCATGGGAGCCGTTGAGACCGGTTCCATCATCACGCTCGCCATCCTGGGCGGGGTGGTGGGCGGTCCGGTGATTTGGGCGGGCCTGGGGCCCCTTCTGGCCAACCACGCGTGGAGTTCCGCGGACGCATTTATCAATGCGGGCGGCCCGGATGTGGTAAACCAGGAGAACCAGCTGGCGGAAGCCGAGAGGATTTTGCAGCAGTCCCTGGAACGCCAGCGCCTTCGGGATCGCGGCCAGTATCAGGCCAAGGTTTCGATGAGCGAGACCGGCGGAGAATACCGCTAAGCCATTCTTACCGGCTACACCAAAGGTGCCATGAACAAAAGGTGCCAGGTCAGGTTATCAAGCGACTGACCTGGCACCTTTTGTTCAGGGAGACTTCATGGGAAGCGCGACAGCAATGGAAAAAAAATCCGGGCTCCTATCAGCGGGAAAAGCCGCGCACCTCAAGAAATTGAGCGACGCGCGCGGCGTCATTCGCGCCGCCGCGATGGATCAGCGCGGCTCGCTGCAGAAATCAATCGCCAAGGAAAAGGGTGTGCCTGCCGAGCAGGTCACCTCCGCGATGATGGAGGAGTTCAAGACCCTCGTCGCCAAAGTTCTCACCCCCCATGCCAGCGCCATTTTGCTGGACCCGGAGTTCGGCCTGCCGGCCATGAAAGCCCGCGACCCTAAGGCCGGCGTGCTGTTGGCGTACGAGAAAACCGGCTATGACCAGACACAGGAGGGCCGGATTCCGGAGCTCCTCGACTCATGGACTGTCCGCCAGACGCATGAGGCCGGCGCGAATGCGGTGAAAGTGCTCTTGTACTACACGCCGTTTGACAAACCCCGTGTCAACGACATCAAGCATGCCATGATGGAGCGCATCGGTGCCGAGTGCGCGCACCACGACATCCCCTTCTTTCTGGAGTTCGTGGGCTACGACCTGCAGGGCCGTGACGAAAAGAAGGACGCCGCCTACGCTAAGCTCAAGCCCGAGATCGTGACGAAGAGCATGGCAGAGTTCTCAAAGCCCAAGTACGGGGTGGACGTTCTGAAAGTGGAGATCCCCGTCAACATGCAGTGCGTCGAAGGCGCCCGGGCGTTCGGCGCCGCGAAGGCCTACAGCCGCGAGGAAGCCAAGGCCCACTTCCGGCGCGCGGCCGAGGTTTCCACCAAGCCCTTCATCTTCCTGAGCGCGGGGGTCAGCGACGACGAGTTTCGCGAGAGCTTGGAGCTGGCCAATGAAGCGGGCGTGCCCTACTCCGGGGTGTTGTGCGGGCGCGCCACGTGGAAGGACGGGATTCCGGTTTACGCCAAGCAGGGCGCCAAAGCGTTCGAAACCTGGCTGCAAGACCGCGGCGTCGCGAACATCCAGGCGCTCAACAAGGTCCTCGATCAGGGCGCCCGTCCCTGGTCGGACCGCCTCCGCTAGCAGTCTTTAGGTGCTCTTAGCGTTTTGCGGCAGCAGGCCTTCGGGCGGGCTTTGCGGGTCGCGCGACAGCAGTTGCGCGACGTTTCTTTTCCAGGCGCTCCAAAACTCCCTTGACAAGAATCGGCCAGGCGATGGTGGCGTCGCAGGCCACTTCGGCCCAGCGGCCGCCCTCCTCTTTAGGCACAAACTTTCCCCAAGACACGCCCTCGGAATAGGTGCACCCGGATAGGCCACCCCAGTGGACCGGCTCGGGGCAGATGCGCACGGCGTAGTGGAATCGGGCGAGCTTGCCGCCCGAGCCGACGCGCTTGTCGATGATGTCGAGGTAGGGGCCCACCTGCTGAGCCCAGTTGCGGGGCACGCCGCCGCCGATCGTGAAGATTCCCAGCCGCTTTTGCCGAAAGACAAGGTCGGTGTAGTGCTCGAGGTCCAGAAAGGGGTCGTAGGCCACGCGCGGTTTTCCCTGCTGGGCGCGCAGCCGGTTGAAAATCCCCAGATCGAGGCCGAACTCCGAGTCGGTGAATGCCGGGATGTAGACCGGGACTTTCCGGGCATAGGCGCTCTTCAAGACTCCCCGGCCGGGCACGTGCTTGTGCAGATACTCCCCCAGCAGTCCATTAATCAGGTGGCTTGAGAGCGTGGTTTTTTCTGCCACCCCGGAAAGCACCTGCCGAAGAATGGATTCCGCGTCGTCCAGGTTCTTCTCAAGTTCCAGGGTGTCATAGACGCGGTTGTAGCCGCCCTCGTAGAGCTGGGTGTCGTCCATGCCGTCGTCGTGCTTGAAGTGCGTCATGCCCATGGAGTCGATGAAGCCGTGGGCCATGAGCGCCCCGGTGCTGACGACGGCGTGAAGCATACCCTGATCGATCATGTCGCACATCACCAGGCCCATCTTGGCCACCGTCATGGCGCCCGAGAAGGTGCCCACGACAAAACAGTCGGGGTCGCGGGTCATCTCGTAAAGAACGTCGGCCGCCTCGCCGAGCTGCCGGCCACCGAAGGCGGTCTTCGACATGGCCTTCAGGAGATCATCAAAGGAATGGACGGAGGCCAGATCGAGCGCTTCAAGGGGACTGAGGCCGTCGCAATGGCCGTCGCGCAGATTTTTCGGGTCGCGCCTCATATCCGTTCCTCTTCACTTCGGGCGCCACGCCCAATCCAGGCGCCCCATCCATCGGTGCCAGGTCTTAT
>CAZPNG010000078.1:0-8384 GCA_964587845.1 uncultured bacterium
CCGTTCCATCTGCAGGCAGCGGAATCGCGGCCTCCCTCTAGTCTTCTCCTTCATATCGATCAACTGCTCCCGCGGGACGGGGCGTTCCTTCAAAGGTCGGGCACCCGCCACCAGGCCTGGTCGGTGAAACAGGAGCTGCTCATTGCCCTGTCGGTGGCGCAGACAATGGTCTATCTCAAGTCTCGCCACGTCATGCACCGGGACCTGAAGCCGGAGAATATCTTTCTTCCGGCCCGATTGCTCAAGGGAAACTGGGGCGCTGTGGAGATCCGGAGGAACCGCCCCATCGTGCTGGACTTTAACATCGCCATGATGATGGACGAAACAGACTCGACGCCGGCGCCTCCTTATGCGGATCTCTATCGGGCGGAGCGAGAAGGCCTGGGATGGATGGGAACTCGCGGTTTCGTCCATCGGCCCGTTGAATTCGATGCCGAGCTGCACGACTTTCGCAGGGACATTTTTGCTTATGCTGTCGTTCTTGCCGACCTCTTCGATGTGCCGACGTGGAAGCTCCTCGTCAATGAACCTTGGCCGGTCAACGCGCAGGAGATGTTGGATCGGGTGATTTCGACCTCTTCAAGAGCCGTGGTTCCGCGTGGTGTGCGGCGGCTTCTCCTTAAGATTCACCGGCTCGATTTTTCCGAGATCTCTCACGGTTGGGACGATATCGCCGCCGAGTTGGAGAGACTGGTGCGGGCGGAGGAGAGGAAAGAGACCTGGCGGCGCGTGTGGCAGCGCGCTCGCTTCTGGGTTGTGGGTGCGATTGTGGGCGCCTTGCTGGGCTTGGGCACGCTCTATGCGCTTCTGAAGTGGCGGGCTCCGGCTCCGGCGCCGGGACCGGATGAGGGCCGCGCCAAAGCCCCGGCTCCCGCAGCATCTCGCCGCGCGCCCTCGCGCCAGTCGGCCGTGCGATCTGTCGGACTGGAACTTGCGCTGATCTGGAAGGCTGCCTGGGATGCCATTCACCGTTTTCAGTTCCGCCAAAACTTGTGGCTGCCGGTGCAGATACGCAACGGGACCCCGTGGCTCGCCTGGATTCAAGAGCGGCTCGAAGCAGAGCCGAAAAGTTCCGCCCACCTTGCAGATTTCCTGCGCGGCATCCTGGTGGACGACCGGGAGTCGGCCTACAACCGCCTCAAGCCGATTCCCGGCTGGCGGACGAGACTCCAGCTGCCTGCCCACGGATTGCCCGATGAGAAAGGGCTGGCCCGGATCGTGAGCCGGCTTGCGTCTGTCTGGAATGAGGCGCGAGATTATGACCTGGCTTATGCGCTCGCCGATGCTGCGGTGTCCGGGTCCTCGTACATCGCCCTGTTCAAGGAGCGCCGTCTGCAATTGCTGCCCAACGCGCTCGACGTTCTGTTCTACGACAATCTCAAGATCGCCATGCACATACAGGAGAGCTATCACATTCCCGAGGAAGGTGTGGGAATATTGGACAATCTTGTTCTCGCCGGCGACGGCGCGCGCGACACCGGAAACGTGGCGGCGTATGCCCACGACCTGGCGTTGGCGGTCGAGCGGGGGGAGCCGCGTCTGAGCGAGCTCCCGGCCCTGCGCCATCCAGACCCGCGCTTTGCAACGCCGTCTTGGGAGGTTCTGTACCTTTGGGCCCTGGCGGCTTTGGTGGACCGCCGGCACTATTTTGATCCGAAGGCACCTAAGGCGAACCCCCGGCTCGGCGGTAGGCCGGATTTGCCTGACTACCGCGGGAACATGATCGCAGGCCTGGCTTCGTTGCCGACAGCCGGCACGATCGCCACCCTCCTGCGCCGCGCCCGCCTGGTGAACTGGGGCCGCTACGGCCTCAAGCCGCCTTGGGCTCTCCAGAGGACGTATCGAGGGTTCCAGTCCTTCGACATGCCGCAGCATGAAGTAATGGACGTCGACCCAGGGAAGACCAGCCGGCGGCGGTTCGCCGACACCTTCCTGCTGAATCTGGTTTCCGCGAGAAGGATCGCGTTCGGCCCGCTGACGCATGAGATAGGCGCACCCTCGTATTATCTCGCCGATCTGGCGCGCGACATCGAGACCCTGGAATCCGCCGCCCGCCGCGCGCCGGCGGCGGTTCAGTGGACGGATGACGACATTCGGGAGGGCAAGCCCTTCGATGCCGCGATCGACACTTACTTCCGCAGCGATGAGCCGGAGCTAGGCAGCCGAACACATCTCTACCATTTCTTCCAAGCTTTGATGGGCGGCCTCGAACTCGAAGATGAGGGAGATTTCTTGCCGAGACATCTGGGGCCGATCGTTCACGCGCTGCCCGGGCGGCTCCATCTTCTGTCCCGCGAAAGCAGGCAGCGCATCGTGAGCCGCCTTCGGAGCATTTGGGCGGGCCCGGACGTCACCTGGCGGGGTATCTCCCTTGAGCAACAGCACGGCCCCGTGGACTACTGGCTCGCGGCAGGCGCAGGCACGAACGACAGCGGCCAATTCAGGGAAAATGAGCGGGGCTTGCAGACGATGGACGGCGCTCTGCGAATCTTGTTTTATGACCTTTTGCTCCTGACCTGGCATCTGCACACCTATGAGATCCGGCATTCCTTCTCGCCGCACGAAGGGTTCACGGATTTGACTGTTCTCACGGGCAGCGCGGAGCACGCCGGGGAGCTCGGCCAACTTCCCGCGCTGATCGCGCACTTGATGAAGGCGCGCGAAACGTCGGCCGAGAGAGCCCCGCCCGAGGCGGCCGGCATGACCGATCGCTGGCCGGGGAGCGCCGGGCCGGCTGTGCCCTGGGAGATTCCGTTCCGCTGGCTCATTGCCGCAGCCGTGCATCCGGCGATTTACCCGCTCGAAGCCCAAAAGCTCGGGCTCATCGAGACACCGGACCCGCCTCTCGTTCTGCCACGCGATGACTACCTCTCTTATCTGATCGACACTTTGAAGGACCTTCGGCATCCCGTGACGGGCGAGAGGATTCCGGTCTCCGCTGTTCGGGATCTTTTCATTCGAATCCGCGATACGGATTGGAAGGCCCATGGCTTCATGGATCCGGGGCACATGACCCTGCGGCGGGGAATCTTCCAACCCATCCTGCCGCGTTCCGAGCAGCCTGTCGCAAAACTTCTTGGGGGGACGATGCGCGATCCCATCCTCGCCGTTATGGAACCGTCCCCGTTGGAAAAGCTGGTGGCGCCGGCCAATCGCTACCGCCCGGTGCTGGATCGAATCATTTCGGAGCTGTCCTCCGAATCTCAACTGCCCCAGCGGCTCACGCCGGCGCGAGTGCAGAGCACTTTGGAATGGGAGGCGAAGCGGATCAGCGCGAGCGGTGCTTCCGGCGGGAGAGGTAATCGATCAGGAGAAGGGCCGAGATCATCAGGCAGAGACTCCAAACGACTCCGAAGAACATCAGATACCCTGGGATTCCGGACAGTACCATGGTTGTTAGGGCTCCAAGAGGTACATGAGGGTACCCAGGAAGATCGCGGTGCCCCACGCACTCGCAAAAAGTATAGCATGGAAGGGATAGGCCCGCAACAGGAACGGAATCACAAGACCAGCCATATCCACCGTCAGAAGGTTCAAGCAAATCTTGGCCAGGTTCTCTCTGCGTTTTTGCGTCAGGCGCCACATGGAATTATTGAATATGTAAGTTTAATATTTATATATATCATATCCGCGCTGGCCCCCCGAGTCAAGCTTTTCCTGCGCCCTGCCCCTGGGGCCCTCGGCGATGCGCGCCGGGCGTTGGGCACAAATCGCGCGGTGATGCGCCGGGCGCCGGCGGCGGTGCGGGGGGGCGGATGGAATCGGCGCCTGGCAAATCCTCATTATCCCTGGACGCTCGCGCAAATCATCCGGCTCGACTCGGTTCTGTGGAGCGATGAGCGGCGCGCCCTTTCCTTGATCGCCAGCCATCTGAAGGGGATGCTTGCCCTATTGCGCGAAACGGAACGCGCCTTGAGAGAGATCGATGCGCGCGAGGGCACCCACCTTGCCACTGAAGGCCTGAACCCTCCCGGTGCCGGGGCGTCGTGGGGCGAGCGCATGATCCTTTTGGAGGAAGGCATTGAGGCCTTGAGCCAGGGGGCGGATGCCCACTCGGCAGTGAACCTGTCCGAAGACCTCGCTATGGTGTATGTGCTCTACACCGGAGTCGCGGCGTCCGGGGCGCTCGGTCATCAGGTCTTAAACGACTATATGAATCGACATCGGCATCTCCTGGGTGACGCGGCGTTCGTGGAGGGCAGTTTTCTCCCCATCGCGCGTGCCGGGGAACGGCTCGGCCCTCTCATCCTGACCCTTCAGGAGTACCTGGACGCTGAGCATCAACCCAAGGCCGTCGTCGCGGTGCGCAACATTCCTGCAGGGCTGGAAGGCACGGCGCGGGAGCTCAAGCGAGCGTCCAGCCTCGGCTTGGAACATGAGCATGTGCTTGCGAGGCCCTCTCAGGATGTTGACTTCGAGTTCGACGTCACCCCCGCGGCGCGGCGGCGCGCTGTCTTGGTGGCGCCCTCGTCGCTCCGTGGGCTCAACGGAGACCTCATCCGGAATGCGGTCTTAAATCTCCCGAAGCAGGCGGGTCAGCGCATCGGTATCGTGCGGGTGAGGGCGGATGTCCGCAAGGGACGCCTGCGCATGTTTATCTCCAACCCGGGCCGGCTGGGCATGGACCCCAAGGGCCTGTTCAAACCCCACATTTCCAGCAGGCTTTCGGACGAAACGATGGAAATGTTGATCCGGGAGCAAAGCCTTCCGCGTTTCCTCGAAGTGATGGAGACGAGAGAGGGAGAGTCGTTGGATGAGCACTTTGAGAGACTCGAAGCATTCCTCAAATCGGGCGGAGCAACCCTGCCCGGCGGCGGAGGGATAGGCCTCTTCCTGGCCCGCGAACGCGCGCGGCTTCATGGAGGCGATCTCGTGTATGTCCCGGAACTCAATCACGATCATCGCGGCCCGATCGTCACATTCTTGCTCACGCTGCCCTTTCACCGCCCGCATCGCCGCGCGCCCGCGGCGAGCGTGGCATATTGGAAGAGAGCTTTGGGCGCGAAGATCGACAAGGAAGAGCGGCAGGCCCGCGGGCGCGGTCTCGATCCTCAGGGCACGGCGCGCGCCGTCTACAACTCCCTGTATCCCCTGCTCGTGTACTGGACGGGCGGGGTCCGCTATGGGGGGGAAGATTTCCAGATGAAGGAATGGACGTTGATGGATCGGCCCGATCTGTCCGGGCTCGCGAGCATCGGGAGCTTTCTACGCTCCCAGTGGAACCGCCCGGATCGGCGCTGGGACCTCGCGTTTGGAGACCTGAACCATCAGTTCATGCTTCTGAACGCTCGTCTTTTGGTGCCCGATGCGTTTGCGCAAAGCGAGGGCAACATTCAGGCCCTCGTGGGCGGGACCCTGGAGGAAACGATGGGGGCCGTCTGGGCCAACCTGGCGGCCCTGGCCCTGCACCTTCAAAAGTTCGGGATGCACGTGGAGCTCCAGGAGCACCGGCGCTTTTACGACGCGGAGTTTCTGATTCAGTCGGTGCGCCGGTTCATCCCGCTTGTCCTCGCCTGGAAGAAGGCACGCCGCGGGAAATCACAAAGCTTCCCGCCGGCGACTCCCGGCTTCACCGGCCCTCAACCTGCCCACACGTTTGACGACCTTGCGCGGTGGGCCCTCGCCGTCGCCTTCACGCCGTCTAGCTACATGGAAGAGTTTGCCTTGAATGCGCACGAGTTGCCTTCTTCCCAGACCATCCGCGACGAATGGGGCGGCAGCTTCGGGTCTGTGTCGCACCATCTGACTGAGATGCTCACGGGCCTGCGGCATGTTGACTCAAGGGGCCGGGCGACGGCGCGGCCTGTCAGCCGGGCTGAGATTCAGGAGCTTGTGCGCGCCATCATCAGTGATTCCGAGCGTCCGGCCCGGGAGTGGCGCAGGAAGGGCCTCTTGCCGCCCCTCACGGCTGCGCGCGAGTCGCGATACACGATTTTCGTGCCGTTTGTTGAGGCGGTTCAGAAGACGATGCCCGAGCGACCCTACGCTTCGCCGATGTTCCTGGTCGCTTCACAGAATCGCCGTTTCTACAGGCGCGCCAATCATGAAGAGTACGCCAGGTACATGAGTAACTCGAGAACCGATTTTAAGAATGCTCCGGCCAACGTTCCGATCAGCCGGCTGAAGGACTTGACGCTTAGGCGCTTTGTGGAGCAAGGCGCGCTCGATCGCGTGCTCGGCAAGCGCCGCGCGCCGGGCCGCGCGGCGGGGAGCGGCGAATTAATCGCCGGCCCCGGGCGAGAGCTGCCGCCCATGCTGGCCCGCATGCAAGGGATCATGTTGGATGCTCTCGAGCGCTCCGCTCCTGTGGAGTCGGATCGGGTGGTCGGCGTCTGGGAGCGTGCTTTTGTCGAGCGTCTCGGCTTCGAGGACCTCGTTCAAGCGGTCAGGGAATGGGATGCAATCCGCGGCGGGAAGCGCACGTTCGTTGTCGGCAACGATCCATCCCAAGGGTGGGCTTCGCTGCTGTTTGACTTGGCCTTGCTGGGCGCCGTGGCCGGGAAGAGCGGCCCTCACGTGCGCGCTCGGCTGAAGGAACTCGCGCGGGACCCGAATCGCTATGTGGCGGATGTTTTTGCGCGCGAGCTCGTCGCTCATGCTACGGCGGAGGACGTCGCCGACCTGATTCATATCTTTGAAAATCCCCATTACGGCACGGTGGGGGTCTTCAGCCCGCTCGTCGTTCGCGAGGCCGCGATGAAGGTGCGCGAGCTTGGAGATCCTGCGCAAGCGGCCGTGCCGGCCCTGTGCGCCGCATTCGCGCCCGCTTTTGAATACGACGAGCGGCGCCTGCAGGACGCTGCGATGGAAATCCTCGCCTCGCTGCTCTCACTCGACCCGTCGGCGGCGGTCACGTGGGAAAAAGAGAAGGGCGTTGCGGCTTCGATGACTGCGGCAGACATGGTGAAGTATTTCCTCACGGAGCCCAGTCGCGAGTATCCCTCCAATGCGATGTATGCCGTGAGTGTCGCGGGCTACAAGCCCGCCATTCCCTGGCTGCTCGGCGTTTTCTCAAGCGATCGCGGAGACAGGCTGCGCGCGAATGCCTTGCACGTGTTGGTTCGCCTGGATCCAAACCGTGAGCTGTCGTACGTGCGCTTGGCCGGGGCGCCCGGGAGCCGTGAAACCGCTACGGCCGAGGAGTTCGCAGCCCTGCTCGCGCTGAAACCCCCGCGGCTCATGTGGCGCGCCGGCGAGTGGTACGAGGCGCTCGAGGTGGATGAGGTCGAGCGAAATGTTGACGCCCTGGAGAGCCAGCGCAGAGCTCGACAAAGGAAGAGCGAAGACGCGGACGTGAGCGATCTGCGCGACTCCCTACGCGCCCTTTTCTGGCGCGCGAGCCAGGGGGCCGGCATCCTGATTTCGGCCGCCATTGCAAGCGGCGCAGAGTTGAACGACGAGGAGTTTCATGAGTATGGCCGCTTGGTGGGATGGTCGGTTGCGATCGACGGCGTTTTGACACGCGAGTATGGCGACGCGGACCCGGAGCGGTCCCGCCAGCTTGAGCAGATTCGCGAGCTGCGCAACCGGCAAACCGATCTTTACGAGAAGGCGCGCGAGCGGCAGCGGCAGGCGGCGGCGCGCTCCACGGCTCCGGGCCCCG
This sequence comes from uncultured bacterium, assembly GCA_964587845.1. Classification (GTDB taxonomy): domain Bacteria; phylum Omnitrophota; class Omnitrophia; order Omnitrophales; family CAZPNG01; genus CAZPNG01. The sequence continues at coordinate 7,604 of CAZPNG010000078.1, forward strand.
CCGTGCAAAGCCGGGAGGACCTGGCGCGGCTGTTTGATTTCACCGAGATCGAGCGGCTTCCCATTGAGAAGCGCGTGCGCATGCTCGTGCGCCGCTTCGGGCATTTCTTCAATAAAGATCCGGCGCGTCAGGATGAGATCGAGCGCCTCGCGCGCCGCATTCGGGTCAGTACCTTCCGGCAGGATCCAATCGACATCTTATTTGAACTCGCATCCATGCTCTTCTATTTTGTCCCCCGGTTTGTCTTGAGAACGATGAGGGCGGTCTTCGAAGTCGAGAGCTGGAGCTATTGGAAGCGCCTTCTTTACAGCGTGTTTGTTGCCCCGGTGGTTGCATGTTCTTACGTGATATTCCTGATGAGGTCAGTGTGGGGAGGCCTCACCGGAAAGACGCGTGCGGCCTACAGCCAAAACCTCAACACCGTCTTCTACCGCGACGAGGCCGTCACCCTGGCCGACCTGCTCCATGAAGTGATCCACGCGCTGAAACACCACGGCGTGATCGCCAACGACATTCCGCTCTCCTCCACCATTGACCAATACGTGGAGACCCGGCCTGCCGTGTCCGCGCCCGTCCTCGTCCCGGAGGCGGACCTCCTGATTCGCGCCCAGGGGCTTGAGCTGAAAAGGACGCGAGAAAACAGAGAGGCCTATGAGAAGTGGCTCAGCGCCGAGGAGATCGTGATTCTCCCTCTCGGGCGTGGCGCGGGGCTCGCTGCCCGGCTTCAGCATGTCTGGAGGCGTTTTTGGAAACGCCAGGTGGAGAGCTATCGCAGGCTCTG
>CAZPNG010000079.1:0-5650 GCA_964587845.1 uncultured bacterium
GATTTCATCTCAGGCATTCTCCCCGCCATTGCCATCGAATCCAAAAACGTCATTGCCAACGCCCGCTCCACGGTGGGAACCCAGACCGAGCTGGCGGATTACCTGCGCATTCTCTTCGCGCGCGCGGGGGAGACTTCCTGCTCCGGATGCGGCCGGGTGGTGCGCGAGGAGCCCGCCGGGTCGGTGGCTTCTGAGCTTGCGGATCGCTTCGAGGGCCGGCGCGCCCGCATTTGTTTTACCGTGCGCTTCGCAAAGGTCAAAGTTCAGGACCGAAGGGAGTTCTTGACCGAGCTCGCGCGCCAGGGATTCCTTAAAGTCCGGCTCGCGGGTCCCGCCGGCGAGCGGGTGATTGATTTGCGCGAGCCCGCTGCTCTCGGCCTGGCGCGCGAGGGTTCCTTCGCCGTCATCGCTGATGAACTGGTCCTGACGCGCGAGGCCAGGGGGCGCCTCGCGGAGTCCCTGGAGACCGCCTACCGCTTTGGCAAGGGCAGGTTGGAAGTGGACTGCCTGGCAGGCGAGGGCGCGCCGTCCGAACGGCTCTCCTTTTCGGAGGGTTTTTTCTGCGCGCGCTGCGAGCGCGCGTGCCCGAAGCCCACGCCGCAGCTTTTCTCCTTCAACAGCCCGCTGGGCGCCTGCCCGACGTGCCAGGGGTTCGGCCGCGTCATCACGATCGATCCGGACCTGGTGGTGCCGGACCCGAGCAAGTCCCTCGCGCAAGGCGCCGTCGATCCGTGGACCCGCCGCAGCGGCAAGTGGGAGTTCAAACAATTAAAGTCGTTCTGCCAGCGCAGGAAGATTCCGTGGCACAAGCCCTGGAAAGAGCTCTCTGAGAAGCACCGCCGGCTCATCTGGGAGGGGGAGCCCGGCTTCTTCTGCATAAAGGATTTCTTCGAGTTCTTGGAGAAAAAAAATTACAAGATGCACGTGCGCGTTTTTTTGTCGCGCTACCGCAACTACGCGCCCTGCCCGGCGTGCCGCACCGCGCGCCTCAAGCCGGAGGCGTTGCAGGTGCGCGTGTCCGGCAGGACGATCAGTGAGCTTTGCGACCTGCCCCTTGATCAGCTGATGGCCTTTTTCCGCTGTCTTTCTATTTCTGCCGAGCTGCAAGAGAAGGTGCAGGCCGTGCTCGACCAGATCTCAAGCCGCCTTGCGTTTCTGGTGGAGATCGGGCTCGGCTATGTCACGCTCTCGCGCCTCTCGCGCACGCTTTCGGGCGGGGAGTCCCAGCGCATCAACCTCGCCTCCTCGCTGGGATCGGCGCTGGTGGACACCCTTTACGTCCTCGATGAACCCAGTGTGGGCTTGCACGAGCGCGACAACCAGCTCTTGATCGGCATCCTGCGCAAGCTCAAGGCGCTCGGAAACACGATCCTCGTGGTGGAGCACGACAAAACGATGATTCGCTCGGCGGACGAAGTCATCGACCTGGGCCCCGGCGCGGGGGAGCAGGGCGGGGAGGTGGTCTACCAGGGCCCGGTGGAGGGGCTGCTCTTGGATGCGCGCTCGATCACGGCCAAGTATCTGCGGGGCGACCTGCGCTTAAACGGCGCTCGCTCGAGCGTGACGCGCTCGCGCAAGGATGCGATCACGATCGAGGGGGCGCGCGAGCACAACCTCAAAGACATCACCGTGGACATTCCCCTGCACTGTTTCTGCGTGGTGACGGGCGTCTCGGGGTCGGGCAAGTCCACGCTTCTCGAGGACGTCTTGTACCGCAATTTCCTGCGTTCGCGCGGCCGGCCCGTGCAGGAGCCCGGGGCGGTCGGGCGCATCGCGGGCATGGAGAAGATCGACGACATGCTGGTGGTCGACCGCTCGCCCATCGGCCGTACGCCGCGCTCCAACCCGCTCACCTACATGAAGGCGTTTGACGAGGTGCGCAAAGTCTTCGCCCGCACCCACGAGGCGCGCATCGCGGGCCTGCGGCCCGGAGACTTCTCGTTCAACGCCAAGGGCGGCCGCTGCGAGAAGTGCGAGGGGCAGGGAAAGATCAAGGTGGAGATGCACTTTCTGGCGGACCTGTACGTGACGTGCGAGGCCTGCCGCGGCACGCGCTATCAGGACCGCGTGCTCGCCGTTCACCACAAGGGGCGCTCGATCGACGGCGTGTTTAAGCTGACGGTCGATGAAGCCATCGAGTTTTTCAAGGGCGAGCGGGAGATCGTGCGCCGATTGAGCGTGCTTTCGCGCGTGGGCTTGGGCTACCTCGCGCTCGGCCAGCGAGCCACCACGCTCTCCCAGGGCGAGGCCCAGCGCCTGAAGCTTGCCCTCGAGCTCCTGGAGCGCCCGTCAAGCCACCTTCTGTATTTTTTCGATGAGCCGACCACCGGATTGCACGATCACGACATCCGGCACCTGATGGATGCCTTTCGGGAACTTTTGAACGCGGGCCACTCGCTGCTGGTCATCGAGCATAATCTTGATCTGATCCGCTGCGCGGATTGGCTGATTGACCTCGGCCCCGAGGGCGGTGAGGCCGGCGGGGAGGTCGTGGCCGTGGGGCCTCCGCAGGAGGTGGCCAAGGTGGCCGCCTCGCATACCGGCCGCTTCCTGGCCTCCCTGTTGGGGGGTGTCACGGCCCAGGAAGCGTCGTGATTTCCGTCATCGTGCCGGTGTATAACGAGGCGCCAAACCTGGCGGCCCTCCTCGAGCGGGTCCTCGCGGTGATGCGCTCGGAGCGTTACGAATTCGAGGTGCTCTTTGTGGATGACGGCTCGACCGACACTTCCGGCGAGATCTTGGACGAAGCGGCCCGCCGGGAAGCGGGCGTCGTGCGCGTGGTTCACTTTGACCGCAATTACGGGCAAAGCGCGGCGTTCTTCGCCGGCTTTGAGCGCTCGCGGGGGGACTTGCTCGTCACACTCGACGCAGATCTTCAAAATGACCCGGCGGAGATTCCCAAGATGCTCGACGCGCTCGAGGGCTGCGACCTGGCGTACGGGGTGAGGCGCGAGCGCCGGGATCCCTTTCTCAAGCGCGCTGCTTCCCGGGTGGCGAACACGGTGCGAAACTGGGTGACCCGGGAGGACGTCGAGGACACGGGCTGCTCGCTCAAGGCCTTCAGGCGCACATGCGCGGAGGCCCTCATCCGCCTGCGGGGCATGCACCGGTTTTTCCCAACCCTCGCGCGCCTGGCGGGATTGCGGGCGAAACCGGTCTTCGTACAGCACCACCCGCGCTCGGCCGGACGGACGAAGTACACGATCCGCAACCGGCTGGTGGGCCCGTTCCTCGACCTGTTGGGCGTGCGTTGGATGCAGTCAAGAAAGCTCGACTATCGCATTGCGAGCGAAACGCCCGCCCCCCACGGTGCAGGGACGTGCCCATGAGCTCCCGGTTCTGGTTGGCGCTCGGCTTTTGTGCGCAGATTTTATTTTTCATGCGTTTTCTCGTGCAGTGGGTGGCCTCGGAGCGAAGCCGCAAGAGCGTCATCCCCATGGCGTTCTGGTACTTCAGCCTGCTCGGCGGTTCGCTCTTGCTGGCTTACGCCATCTGGCGCCGCGATCCGGTGTTCATCACCGGCCAGGGCTGCGGCCTGGTGATTTACGTTCGCAACATCATGCTGATTCACAAGCACCGCGCTACGAACTTGGAGGAGGGGGAATGAGCCTTGTCACGAAAGCCCTGCGCGTTCGGCCGGATGCGCCGCAAGGACACGGGCCCAAGGCGTTGGGCTTTTTCAGTTGGCGCTTGAGGCGCTCAGTGGCGCTGGGCGCGTTGCTGCTCCTCGCGGCGGGACTCATGCTTTTCCACGACCTGGGCGGCAAGGGGCTTTGGGAGCCGGACGAGGCGCGCTACGCGGAGATGGCCCGGGAAATGATCGTGACCGGCGACTACCTTCTGCCGCACCTGCATTTCGTCAAGCACTTGCACAAGCCGCCGTTCATCCTGTGGTGGCTCGTCGCCAGTTTCAAAGCATTCGGGATGAATGAGTTTGCCGTGCGATTTCCCATCGTGCTGTTCAGTCTCGGCACGATCCTCGTCACCTTCCTCACGGCGAAAAAGCTCTACGGCCCCGGCACCGGGTTCCTCGCGGGGCTCGTGTTGCTCGCCTCGCCCCTGTACGCCATGATGTCCCGCATCGCCACGATCGACATCCTCTTGACGCTTTTGGTGACCGCCGGGATTTATTTCTACATGCTGGCGCGCCTGCAGGGGCGCGGCGTGTTCAGCGATCTTTTCTTTGCCTCACTCGGGCTCGCGTTTTTCGCCAAGGGCTTCTCCGGCGTCGTGGTGATGCTGGCGGCGGTTGCCGTGCATTCACGTCTACGGCGCGTGCCGCTTCGGGAAGTCTTCTCCTGGAAGCGGGGGCTTTTGATTTTCGCTCTCTTGGGGTTGCCGTGGTATGTGGCGGCGTGCCTGAAGGTGAAGGGCTTGCTGCAGTATCTGGTCTTTGATCAGACGGTCGCGCGCGTGGTGGGGGAGCGCCACCACGACGAGCCCTTCTATTACTTCCTTCCCGTGCTGGCGGGCGGGTTCTTCCCGTGGTCCTTGTTTCTGCCGAACGCCCTCGTGCGGGCCTGGCGCGAGCGCCGGGACCAGCCGTTCGGCGTCCTGCTCGGCGGGGGGTTCCTCGCGGGGCTGGTTTTCTTCTCCGCGTTGAGCTCGAAGCTCTCAACCTACCTCTTGCCGATTTTGCCCATGGCGGCAATCCTCGTGGCGCGCTTTCTGGCGGAGATGCTGGAGGGCCGCGAGCCCTTCGGGCGCGGGCTATTTTTCTGGGTGCCGTTCGTGGCGGGCGCAGCCGGGTTCATGGGGCTGCAAATCTTCCTGCAGATGGATGAGAGCGTTCCCTTTGCCGGGCTTGCCGACGCCTTCTTTATCCTCTCGGTCGAGATCTTGGCGTTTCTGGCCCTGCTCTCGGCGTTTTTCTGGCGCGGCTGGCGGCGGGCTTACGTGGGTCTGTTCGTCGCGCTGAATGTCGGCGCGTATTTCTTCATCGTGAGCTTGTTTCCCCGCATCCCCGACTTCATGTGCACGCGCCCGCTGGCCGAGCGCATCATGCAGGAGTGGAAGCCGGGGGAAATCATCGGCACCTACCTGTGCGAGATTCCGAGTCTCGGCTTCTACACCAACTCCCGCGTCATGGTGGTGAGCGAGTCCAAGGAGATGCCCTTCGATGACCCGAAGACCTACGAGGACTACATCATCACCTTCAAGCCCTCGGGTTTTGAGCGCCTCATCAAGCCCAAGGTGAAGCCCTACGTCGTGTCGTCCATGGGCATGTTCGTCGACGCGCACGAGGCCTACGAGCGCCCTCTCTATTACTACGACCGCACCGATGAGTACGTCCTGTACTCCAACCAACCCACCCGCCTGAGCTGATCTCACCCGCGAGCGGCGCCAGCGTGTCCCCAGGCTCCGAGGTCACTCTCGGGCACACTTGCTTCCCGCGTGGGCTGCGCAAGGCCGCCCTCAGGGACGCGCTCTCGACTCCTGTCGTGAAGTCAAGAGCGCTCTAGTCTTCGGCTACTCGGGCATCCATGCTCTCGTAACGCCTCGACAAGCCCTTCGGGCAACCTTGCTCCGCCCCCGCGGCAGCCGGACTGACCAGAGGGCACTCGAGCAGACTCGATTCGAGGGGATGAGCGAGTCTGGCTCCGACCCGGACGGTCGGAGCCGACGAGCGCCTAGCGAGGTGCCGTCAGGA
>CAZPNG010000080.1:0-6549 GCA_964587845.1 uncultured bacterium
ATGTCCGTAGGCGCGTCTTGATCTTTATTCAGTGTGATGATGCGCTCCCGGTTCACGCTTTCGGAAGCCCGAACCACTTCACTGTGAGGATGGCCGCTCAGAAGAACTTGGCGGCCCGTCTCGACGGGGCCCATGAAGGAGACGATCCGGGACTGCTCGCTTGACTCAAGCGCTAGGACCAATCTCACCTTGAAGACCGGAAGATTGTCCTGAATGCGCAAGTGAAGGATCTCTTCAAGAGACGAGTCGAGCAGGGGGAAAGACGGATCAGGAACGAGATTTCCAATCTGCGCATACGGAGCGACGGTTTTGGCCGCCGTATTGACTTTGAAAATGGCATGGGGGCCCTCGTCCACGGGATTCGTGGTTGTGAGAAGGCCGTTGTTCTCATCCCACTCCGGCTCGGGCGAAGCTTCGGCCGGCACGAATGCCAGACGGGAGGGGATCGCCTGACCCGTTGACTGCACGACCTGGGTTCGGTTTGCAAAGTCGACGAAAATCGCGACGCCCTCGAGAAACCGCAGGGGAAGGCGCTTCATGCGTTTGGCGAGCACCAGCACAGTTCCATTGCGCCCGACTCCCAATCCTCGGACGTCGTAGGACTCACCTTCATCGTCCGGCTCAATCCTCATGAAGTCAGGGGCTGTGCCGGCCGCGGGGGGTCTGAGGGCGTCGATTTGATAGAGCAGGTTGGAAGCCTGGTCCGGCAGCTCCGTGATGGCATAGGCCACGTGGCTGTCGGGGCCCATGGCAACGTCCTTGACCGTCCCTGCGAGCTCCACCATGAACGTGGCATGAGGCGGCGCCGGGGTCGCACCCGGTACCGGCTCCCCATCCAGAGAGGGAGAAACGTCGAAGAGCGTCACGCACCCAAAATCAGGCGGTATCTCGGGGCACAGCGTCTTGGCGATCGCGCGCACCGAGTGATTCTCCGAGGCGAGCGCGGGGGACCCGATTGCAAGGGTGATAAGACCGATGGTTATTGAGGTCACGTACAGCAGCTTTGCAGCGGTTTTCATGGGACGCCCTCCTAATATCCGAAACTCTGCCATACGGGCTGCGGGATGACAAGAGATGCCGTGCAAAAAGTCTGTGGGTGCCTAAACGGTTGTGAGGCGCGCATATAGGGCCGCCGCAGGCCCATTGAAGAATAGTTGACAATTTTTAGCAAATACGGCCATCCGGTAGTGATGTAGACCTTGATGAAACAGGAAAGCGGGCGGAAGCTTACGGAAGGTCGGAGGAGCCCATGAGGTATTCGTCGACGGAGCGGGCGGCGCCGCGGCCTTCGTTGATGGCCCACACCACCAGACTCTGGCCCCGGCGCATGTCGCCGGCGGCGAACACGCCTGTGACGTTCGTGGCGTACTTTCCGTAGTCGGCCTTGGCGTTTGAGCGCTCGTCGCGCTCAACGGCAAGCTGGCCCAGGACCGTGTCTTCCGGCCCGAGGAACCCGAGCGCCAGGAGCACGAGCTGGGCGGGCAGCACCTTTTCAGTGCCGGGAAGTTCCTTCGGCGCGAATCGGCCCGAGCTGTCTTTCTGCCACTCGATCCGCACGATGTGAAGTTCCTTCAAGTTGCCGGAAGCATCTCCCACAAAGCGCTTGGCGGTGCACAGGTACTGGCGAGGGTCTGAGCCGAACACGGCGGCAGCTTCCTCCTGGCCGTAATCGAGTTTATAGACCTTGGGCCACTGCGGCCAGGGGTTGTCGGGCGCGCGCTCGCTCGGCGGCTGAGGCAGAATCTCAAGCTGAATCAAGCTCTTGCAGTCGTGGCGCATGGCGGTGGCCACGCAGTCGGTGCCCGTGTCGCCGCCGCCGATCACCACGACGTCCTTGCCCTCGGCGGAAATAAAGTCAGTCGTGGGCTTGCCGTCGAGAAGACTCTTGGTGTTGGCGCGCAGGAACTCCATGGCGAAGTGGATGCCCTTGAGCCCTCGGCCCTCGACGGGCAGATCGCGCGGTTTGGTGGCCCCGCCGCAGAGGACCACGGCGTCGGATTCCTCGATAAGTTTTTTCGCGGGGAGGTCACGCCCCACCTCGCAATTCGTCACGAACTTGATTCCTTCCTCGGCCAGCAGGTCCACGCGCCGCTGGACCACCTTCTTGTCTAGGTGCGGATTGGGAATGCCGTACATGAGCAGGCCGCCGATGCGGTCGGCGCGCTCGTAGACCGTCACCGTGTGGCCGGCCCTGTTGAGCTGCGCGGCCGCGGCCAGGCCCGAGGGCCCCGAGCCCACGACGGCCACTCGCTTGCCCGTTCGCTTTTTCGGGGGCTGGGCCACCACCCACCCTTCTTCGAAACCCCTGTCGATGATCGCGTTCTCGATCGACTTGATGGTGACGGCCGGCTCGTTGATGGCCAGCACACAGCCGGCTTCGCAGGGCGCGGGGCAAATGCGGCCCGTGAACTCTGGAAAATTATTCGTGCGGTGCAGGCGCTCCAGAGCCTCGCGCCACAGGCCGTGGTACACGAGGTCGTTCCATTCGGGGATCAGGTTGTTGATGGGGCAGCCGGTGGTCATGCCGGCCAGGAGCGTGCCGTTGTGGCAGAAGGGGATGCCGCAATCCATGCAGCGCGCGCCCTGGGCCGCCAGCTTCGCCTCCGGCATGTGGACGTGGAACTCGTTCCAGTCCTTGATGCGCGCGAGGGGCGTGCGTTCCTGGGGGAGTTCGCGCTGGATTTCCTTGAAGCCGGTTGGTTTTCCCATTGCTTCTAGTTGCCGCCGACCCGGGAAAGGTCGCGCGCGTTTTCTTCGAAGGCCGCCATGATGGCTTCATCCCCGCTCAAGCCCGCGCTCTGCACGCGCTCGAGGGTGGTGAGCACGCGCTTGTAGTCCTTGGGGAGCACCTTGCGGAACTTGGGCACCATCTCGTTCCACAGGTCGAGGATTTGGCGGGCGCGGCGGCTCGCCGTGTATTTCACGTGGCGCTCGATAAGAGCACGGACCTCACGGATCTCCTCAGGTTTTTCCAGGGCTTCGAGCTCGACCATCTGCTTGTTGAGGCGCTGGGGAAACGTGCCGTCCACATCCAGAACGTAAGCGATTCCGCCGGACATGCCGGCGGCAAAATTGCGGCCCGTAGCGCCCAGCACCACCACCCGGCCCCCGGTCATGTACTCGCAGCCGTGGTCTCCCACCGCCTCCACTACGGCGTGGACTCCGCTGTTGCGCACGCAGAAGCGCTCGCCCGCCATCCCGTAAATGTAGGCCTCGCCCGCCGTGGCGCCGTAAAAGGCCACGTTGCCGATCAGGATGTTTTCCTCGGGCGCGAAGGTGGACGCGCGCGGGGGATAGACGATGATCTTGCCGCCCGAGAGGCCCTTGCCGATGTAGTCGTTGGAATCGCCCTCAAGCTCCAGGGTCATGCCGCGCGGCACGAAGGCGCCGAAGCTCTGGCCGGCGGAGCCGGTGAACTTCAGATGGATCGTGTCCTCGGGGAGTCCCTCGGGCCCGTGGCGGCGAGTGAGTTCGCTCCCGACAATGGTTCCAACGACGCGGTTCGTGTTGCGAATGGGAAGTTCCGCGCGCACCCGCTCGCGGCGGGCCAGAGCTGGCTCGCAGATTTTCAGAAGCGTGGTGTTGTCGAGCGCTTTGTCCAAGCCGTGATCTTGGGGAATCTGACAGTAGCGGCCCACGCTCGCCGGCGCTTCGGGCTGATAGAGCACCCGAGAAAAATCCAGCCCCCGGGCCTTCCAGTGATCGACCGCCCGCCTGGGCTCGAGGCGGTCGGTGCGGCCGATCATCTCGTTGAACGTGCGGAAGCCCAGCTGCGCCATGATCTCGCGCGCCTCCTGGGCCACCATCCGCATGAAGTTGACCGCGTGCTCGGGGTCCCCGGTGAACTTCTTGCGAAGCTCGGGGTCTTGCGTGGCCACGCCCACGGGGCAGGTGTTGAGATGGCAGACGCGCATCATGATGCAGCCCAGCGCCACCAGCGGCGCGGTGGCAAAGCCGTAGTCTTCCGCGCCCAGAAGGGCGGCGATGACGACGTCGCGCCCGGTCTTGAGCTGCCCGTCGGTCTCGACCACGATCCGGCTGCGCAGGTTGTTTAAGACAAGTGTCTGGTGCGTTTCGGCCACTCCCAGCTCCCAGGGAATGCCCGCGTGTTTGATCGAGGTCTGCGGCGAGGCCCCTGTGCCGCCGTCGTGGCCGCTGATCAGCACCACGTCCGCGTGGGCTTTCGCCACGCCTGCGGCGATCGTGCCCACTCCCACCTCGGCCACGAGCTTCACACTGATGCGCGCGTGGTGATTGCCGTTCTTCAAGTCATGGATGAGTTCGGCGAGATCTTCAATCGAGTAAATGTCATGGTGCGGCGGGGGAGAGATCAAGCCCACGCCGGGCGTAGCGTAACGCACTTTCGCGATCCACGGATACACTTTCTGGCCGGGCAACTGGCCGCCCTCGCCGGGTTTGGCGCCCTGGGCCATCTTAATCTGCAGCTCCTTAGCCATCACAAGGTACTGGCTCGTGACGCCGAACCGGCCGGACGCCACTTGTTTGATGGCGCTGTTGCGCGAGTCGCCGTTCGCGTCGAGCTTGTAGCGGGCGGGATCCTCTCCGCCCTCGCCGGTGTTCGACTTGCCGCCGATGCGGTTCATGGCGATGGCGAGCGTCTCGTGGGCCTCCTTGCTGATCGAGCCGTAAGACATGGCGCCGGACTTGAAGCGCTTGACGATTGCCTCCACCGGCTCGACCTCATCGGAGGGAATGGGCTTCGGCGCAACCTTGAAGTCCAGAAGGCCGCGCAGCGTGCAGTAGTGCTGCGACTGGTCATTGACGGCCTGCGAGTATTCCTTGAACACTTTGTAATTCGCCGTGCGCACGGCCAGCTGAAGCTTGTGGACCGTTTCGGGATTGAACAAGTGGTACTCGCCGTCGCGGCGCCACTGGTACTGGCCTCCGGGGTCGAGTGACTGGCCGTTCACCTGCCGGTCCGGGAAGGCGTGCCGGTGGCGGCGCAGCACTTCCTCGGCGATCTCCTGAATGCCGATCCCGCCGACGCGCGATGCGGTCCACGTGAAGTATTTGTCGATCACGCGCTGGTTCAAGCCGATGGCCTCGAAGATTTGGGCCCCGCGGTAACTTTGGATGGTGGAGATGCCCATCTTCGACATGGTTTTCACGACACCCTTCGTCACGGCCTTGGCGTAGTTCTTGATCGCCTGCTTGTGGTCGACGTCCGTGAGGATGCCCTGCAGCAACATGTCGTCCAGAGTTTCGAAGGCGAGGTAAGGGTTGATCGCTCCGGCGCCGTAGCCGATCAGCAACGCGAAGTGGTGCACCTCGCGCGGCTCGCCAGATTCCAGCACCAGGCCCACCTGGGTGCGCGTGCCCTCGCGGATCAGGTGGTGGTGCACGCCGCTGACCGCGAGCAGGGCCGGGATGGGCGCCTTCTCGGCGTCCACGCCGCGGTCGGAGAGAATCAAAATGTTGGCGCCGTTGGCGATGGAGCGGCTTGCGAGCTGAGAGAGTTTTTGCATCGCAGCTTCCAGCGCGGCCCCGCCCCCCGAAACCTTGTAAAGGATCGGCAGGGTCACCGACTTGAACTGCGCGTGGTTGAGGTGGCGCAGCTTGGAAAACTCCTCATTGGTGAGAATGGGGCTCTTCAATTTGATCTGCTTGCAGCTTTCCGGGGTCGGGTCCAGGAGATTTTGCTCGGAGCCGATCGTCGTCTCGGTGGACGTGATGATTTCCTCGCGGATGCAGTCGATCGGGGGATTGGTGACCTGCGCGAAAAGCTGCTTGAAATAGTTGTACACGAGCTGCGGCCGGTTGGACAAAACGGCGAGCGGGGTGTCGGTGCCCATGGAGCCCACGGGCTCGACGCCCTCCTTGCCCATCGGGGCCATGATGATGCGCAGGTCTTCGTAGGTGTAGCCGAAGGCTTGCTGGCGCTGCAGCACGGTCTTGTGGTCCGGCTCATCCACGGGACCTGCAGCCAGGTTCTCGAGCGGCACCAGGTGATCGTTCAGCCACACCCGGTAGGGCTGCGCGGTCGCGATCTTGCTTTTCAGTTCTTCGTCGGCCACGATCCGGCCTTGCTCGGTGTCGATCAGGAACATGCGGCCGGGTTGCAGGCGGCCTTTCTGCAGGATGCGCTCGGGCGGGATGTCGAGCACGCCCACTTCCGAGGCCATGACCACCAGGTTGTCTTTGGTGACGTAGTAGCGAGACGGGCGCAGGCCGTTGCGGTCCAGCACGGCGCCGATGCGAATCCCGTCCGTAAAAGCAATCGACGCGGGGCCGTCCCAGGGTTCCATGAGCGAGCTGTGGTACTCGTAGAAGGCCTTTTTCTCATCGCTCATGCTCTCGTGGTTCGACCAGGGCTCGGGGATCATCATCATCATGGCATGAGGAAGCGAACGCCCGGAAAGCACCAGGAACTCCAAGCAGTTGTCGAACATGGCCGAGTCGGAGCCGTCCTCGCAAATGACGGGCAGGATTTTTTTCATGTCATCTTTAAAAAGATCGGACACAGCCATGGCCTGCCGCGCGTGCATCCAGTTCACGTTCCCCCGGAGGGTGTTGATCTCACCGTTGTGC
>CAZPNG010000081.1:0-7327 GCA_964587845.1 uncultured bacterium
GCTCTTGTGCCAGTGCGGCTGCCACATGGTGTCGCTCGGGTGCAATCATGCCGACTGCCCCTTTTGCATCCCCGCTCGTCTCGAGATCGAGGAAGCTATCCGCGCCGGCCAGGTGTCGGGAGAGATTCTCGCGCAGTTTAAACAGGAATACGGCAGCCAGGTCCTGGCCGCTCCGTCCTTCACGGGCTGGGGGCGGGTGGCGTGGCTTGCGCCCGGGGTGGTGTTGGTGATTGCTCTGGCGGTGGCGGTCGCGCGCCTGTCGAGCTGGGTGCGGCGCCGGGAGGCTCAGCCGTGGAAATCGTGATCGGCACGGCCGTGTTGATCGCGGCCCTGGCGTATGTTTGCGCGCCGTTTTTTTCGAGCCCCGTGAAACGGAGCCCTGCCCAGAGGACCCGTGAAAACGTTGAGGGTGCCTGTGAGGCCGAGGATTTGGAACTAGACTTCAGGCTCGGAAAGTTGAGCCGCGAGGACTATGAACGCGAGAGGCAGCAACTTGAGCGGGATTAAGCGAATCGTCTTGTCCACCGCTCTGGTCTTGCTCCTGGCCTCCTGCGAGGCCTATTCTGAGACAGCCGTGGTGGAAGGCACGATCTGGAATGCCACGGTGAATGAACCCGCGACAGCTGAAGAAGTCGAGCTCCTGCGCCTGGAAGGCGGGATGCAGCGAGTCGCAAGTTTGCGCGATGCCAAGGGCGCGTTCCGCTTTGAGCTGACCGAGCTGCCCACCGCGCCGCACCTCCTGCGGGTGACCTACCTCGGCGTTCATTACAACACGCCCGTCTCATTCGCAGGTGTGCCGGTCGTTCGCGTGCAGACCGCGGTCTTCGATACGACCGACTCCCTGCAGTCGGTGCGCGTGGAAAACCCGCACTTGTTTCTGCGCGTGCAGGAGGGCGTGCTGCGCGTGGAGTGGGCGATGACACTTGTCAACGACCCGGCATCCAAGCGCACGGTCGCCAACCCCCAGGGCACGTTTCAGTTCACCCTCCCTGAGGATGCGAGCCGCATTCTCTACGTCACCACCCAGTCGGGAATGATGCCGGTTCAGCAGTCTCCGAAAAAGATCGATGGCGGCACCTATGCCCTGGCGAGCGCACTCAAGCCCGGGGAAACCGAGCTTCGGATCGGATACGAGCTGCCTTATGGGGAAAAACGCTACCACCTCGACACGCTCGTCTCCCTCGCGCTTGAGGCGTTGTGGGTGATTGTGTCGCCGGCTGACCTCAAGCTTTCGGCGCCGGGCCTGAAGGAGCTGGAGCGCAGCGCTGAGCAGGATTTTTGCGTCTACGAGCTGCGCGGGCTTGCGGCGGGCACGCGCCTTGAGATCGACATTCAGGGCGGAACGCCGAAGAAGGAGTCCGCCACTGAGGTGACAAAAGTTGCGCGATGGCCGCTGGCCACCACGTGGGCGGTGATCCTCGCCCTTTGGGGCCTCACGGCCCTGGCGGTTGCGGCGTCCGAGCGCGTCGCCCTCTCGGCACGGCAGCCGGAGGCGACAGGTGGCTGAGGCGCTCGAGTTGATGAACGTGGGACACCGTTTTGCGCGCGAGTGGGTGCTGCGCGGCGTGCGGGCCGTCCTCGAGCCCGGAACCTTATTTCACATTGCCGGGCCCAATGGGTCGGGCAAGACAACGCTGCTGCGAATCCTGGCGGGCGTTCTCGCGCCCCGCGAGGGTGAGCTGCGCTGGGGCGGCGCGCGGCTGGCCGGCGGGCGCCTTCAGGATTTCAGAGCGCGCGCTGCTCTTCACCTCACGCAACCGGCCTTGTATGCGGGACTCTCGGTCGCGGAGAACCTGGACTTCTTTGAAAGCTTGACGGGGCGCGGCGCGGACAGCCGGGCGCGCGGGGAAATCCTGGCCGCACTGGGCATCGACGGAATCTCGGGGAAGCGGGTTGCGAGCTTATCGGACGGCCAGCGCCAGCGGGTTTCGTTGGCGCGCGTGTTCCTCGCCCGCCGGGAGTACCTGTTCCTCGATGAGCCGTTTGCCCATTTGGATGACGAGGGCGCCTCTGCCCTCAGCCGATTGATCGAGCGGCAGGTTTCCGAGGGCTGCGTGGTGGCCGTGGCGGGCCCGCTCGTCGAGAGCCCCGTCACGGTCAACGAGCTGCGGCTGGGTTGTCAGCGCGAGGAGCCCTGCGCGGCGCGATGATGACCTTGACCGCCGCGTGGGCCGTGCTTCGCAAGGATTTGCGCCTGAATGCGCGCAGCGGCTCCGGTCTCGCTGCCATGTTCGTGTTCGGCGCTGTCATCTTGATGACGTTTTCCGTTGGCTTGGAAGGCCGGGGCGTCGACCCGCACACGGTTTTTGGGAGCGTGCTGTGGTCGAGCTTTGCTTTGGCATCGCTCCTGGGGCTCTACCGGTCGTTTCAACTGGAGGACCAGGCGGGGAGTCTTCCGGTCCTCAAGCTCGCGCAGGGCGCCACGGCCCTCTTTGCCGGCAAGTGGCTCGCCAATGCGCTCTGCCTGGCTCTCGTGGAGCTGCCGCTCGCCCTGCTGGCTGAGGTGTTCTTCCGGGCCGAGCTTGCCGCTCATGCGGGCGCGTTCTTGGCGCTCGCGGCTGCAGGCACGCTCGGCATCTCGGCGGTCGGCACGCTCTTCGCGTTCGTGGCGGGCCGCTCGCGCCTGGGCGAGCTCCTGCTGCCCGCGCTTGTGCTGCCGCTTCTCTTTCCGCTCCTGATGTTCTGCGTGGGGGCCACGGAAGCCATGCTCACGGGAGAGGCCGCTCTTTTCGGGCACCATCTCAGAATGATCGTGGGCCTGGACGTGATTTACGCGGTGGCCGGTTGGCTCCTCTTCGAGCCACTCTTGGAGAGTTCCTGATGGGACGCGTTCTCTGGCGTGGCCTTTATGTGGCGGTGCCCGTCGGCCTCACGGCAGCGCTTGCGATGATCTTCGGTTACGCGCCGCGCGAGGCCACGATGGGGGAAGTGCAGCGGATTTTCTACGTGCATGTCGCCAGCGCCTGGATCGCGTTCCTGGCGTTCTTCGCCGTTTTCACAGCAGGCATCGGGACGCTTTTGTCCGGGCGGGACGCCTGGGATGATTTCGCGCTGGCGGCGGCCGAAATCGGGGTGGTGTACTCCACGGTGGTGCTGGTGACGGGGCCCTTGTGGGCAAAGCCGGTGTGGGGCATCTGGTGGACTTGGGATGCGCGCCTGACCTCCATGTTTGTGTTGTGGCTCACCTACGTCGCTTACCTCGCGCTGCGCGCCTCGATCGAGGACCCGGCGGCGCGCTCGCGAGTCGCCGCGGTCGTGGGAATCTTCGGTTTTCTGAACGTGCCGCTCACCTATTTTTCCGTGCGCTGGTGGCGCACGCAGCATCCGAAGCCCGTGGTCATGGGTGCCGAGGGCTCGGGGCTGGATCCCGCCATGGGCTGGACGTTAGCTGTCACCTGGCTTGCCCTGTTTCTGCTGGCGGCGCTCCTCATGGGGGAGCGCATCCGCCTGGCCCGGCTTCTGCACCGCCTCGAGGAGGCCCCATGACTTACCTGGCTGCCGCCTACGTGGCTGCAGGAGTGCTCCTGGGGGGCTACTTTCTAGGGCTTGTTTTGTCCATCCGCAAAGTTAATTCACAACTCCTTAAAAATAAAAGAGTTACGTTAAGCGCCTAAGTTGACCGGCAAGCGGTCTTGTGGTACGCTTTAAGCGACTTTTTAAGGAAGCTTAGAAAGTCGCCTCTCGTATGGAAACGAAGACGGAACCACTCGGTAGGTTTGTGTCTTTGCTGACGGCCATAGCCGTGTGCCTCACGCAAGCTCTGCCTGTGAACGCCGCGGAGCTTCTGGGGGGCGCGTGGGCTCCGCAGATACGACTCCTGCCCATCTTTGACCCCCAAGCGGAAGCGCTCGATCTTCCCCGCGAGCTCGGCACCGTAGAGGCCGCGCGCGCTGGAGCCGAGCCCCTCGTTGTTCTGATTCAGGACGCGCACACGCACCGCGAAGCGCAGGAGCACATCCGCGCGATCCTCCACCACCTGAAAAACCTCGGCTTTGATTCGGTTCTCCTCGAGGGCGGCTCCGGCAAACTTGACCCCGCGCTGCTCGACTTTTTCCCGACCCGGGAGCTCAATATCGAGCTGGCGGAGCGGTTGCTTGCGGAAGGGGAGCTCTCCGGCTCCGAGGTGTTTCTCTATGAGGCGCGCGACGCCGCCAAGGGCTACGGCCTTGAGAGGCCCGCGCTTTACCGGCGCAACAAGCAGGCGTTTCTGCGGGTCTGGGAGTCGCGCCCCTCCGCACAGTCCTTCTTGGACAAGTCGCAGCAGGTTTTGGAAGCCCGGCTGCAAAAGCAACCCTTCCCGTTTAAGACGTTCGTGCGCGACTTCGAGTCCTTCCTCGACCAGCGCAAAGATCTTCACGCCTTTTTCCGACCTTTGGCCCAGGAAGCTCGCCGGGTCCTCGGGATCGACCTTTTTGACGCTGCGGTTCAGGACCGCTACCCCATGCTGGTGCGGCTCGCCAAGCTCTCGGCCATTGAGGACGACATTCGCTCCCTCGACCGAAGGTCGCTCGCGCGCGAGCGGCGCAGCGTGCTTCGGCTCTTGAGGCGCCAGGGCGCTCCTCGGGCTCTGGCGCGGGCGTTTGAGCACTTCACGCGGGATGACCGTGATCCCTGGAGCGGGCCCTTCGGCCGGCTCAAGCCCGGCGCGGTGCGCTGGATTTTTGAGCGGTCATTCGACGAGACAGGAGATGAGACCTTCACGTACGCCGACTATCCTTCACTCGCCCTCTTTGCGCGCACAGCCCTCCTGCAGAATGAGCTCGACAGTCGCCGGCTCTTTGACGAGGTGGATTCGGTCTCGCGCCGCATCTTGGCGGCTCGAGCGCGCACGCGCGAGCAGCGCCGGCTTGTGATTTTGCTGCGGGACCACCGGTTGCTCAAGAAGGCGTTCGCGCTCAAGCTGTCTCGCCCTGAATACGAGCTCCTGCGGCGGCGTAAAGCGGTGCTTCGGCCTGCCCGCTTCCTCAGGCGTTTGGCAAAGGTTCGCATCGAAAAGTTCGATTCCGCCTTTGAGGACGTCACTCGGTTCTACGAGTTCGCTCTGGCGCGCGACCGGGTGTTCGCAGAGTCCATTCTCACGCGCCTGGCGCGGGGCGGGTCGAAGAAACTGGCTGTCGTCGCCGGCGGCTTCCACCGCGAAGGGATCATCGACACCTTAAACGCCCACGGCGTGACTCACGCCGTCGTGACGCCGGTGATCACCACTCACGATCTGGAGGAGAAATACATTCAAGCTCTCACGCAGCGGGGCAGCAAGATTTTCAGCACGGCCCAGCTTGCCGTTGATGTCCGCATCTCGCAGCACCTCGGACAGCAGGGATTCGATGGGCCAAAGTTTCTGTCCAAGGTGAGGCGGGCGGCCCCCCGCGTGGCACGCGACATTCCCCTGCGGGACCCTCGGGCGGCGCGTTTGTCCCCCCGTACGCTGCACTTGCGCAGGCAGGCGAGGCGACTGAGTGCGCCGCGTTCGACGGCCTCTGAAAGTGACCGCGCCCCGGCCCCCTGGTACGCCCGCCACCGCAGGGGCTTTTTCTTTGTCGCACTCGGGCTGCCTCTCCTCGCGCTTGCTTTTCTCGCGGCCTACCTCCTGAGTGATCGGGTGACCAACCTTTCGGTTCTGGGCGCCCGTGCGGGAGCCGAGCGCGGGGTCGAGGAAGGGGTCGAGCGGATCACGGGATCCCGTCCCTTGGGCCAACGCGGTCTCTACTATTTTGAGAAGATCCGCCAGCGTCTTGACGAGGGCATTGCCGCCGCCGACCGTGAGCTTCAGCAGGTCACTTACACTGAAAAGCAGAGAAAGATGCTTGAGGGCCTGCGCGAACACTTGGAAAGGGAGCAGGGCAAGTTTGCGGACCTTGCCTTCAAGAAGCGTTGGATGATGCAATTCAGAGCAGCCGTGAAGGATGGCAGGATCCTCAAACCCAACGGCGAGGGGCTTTTCGAACACTTGGATTTCGGTCAGGTTGCCTTTCTTCGGGATGATTTGGACTTCATGAGTACGGACATGGACCCCGGCGTGATGGTCCAGTGGGATGGGCCGGAGGATCGCCCTCAATTTGTTTTCTACGGCCGCAGCACGAACTGGGTGGGTCTGTTTGGCGTCAAACATGCGAATTACGACATCCCCTTCGACGACGGATTCGATCCGTGGCTGGACGATAGTGGGCAATCTGTGAGTATGCGCCGGGCGCCGGCCGCTGTGGTGAAGCCGCCGCGCGCTCCCTCCGCAGGTTGGCGGCCCAATAGGAAAGTTTTCTTTGCCTTCCTGCTTGCTCCGCTGGTTGCTTTGGGGGTCTTATTGTTCAGCGCGGCGCCCGTGCGCGAGGGGTGGATTCGGGCCAAGGCTGCGGCGGAGGAAGGGTGGCTGGGCGGCACGGAGGCGCGCGCGGAGCGATACTTGCTGGACCTGCGCGCTCGGTTGCGCGAGGCCATCTTTTATATTGATGCACACGCTCCGGAATATGAAGGCAGACAGAGAATCCAGATCGACCGCTTGCGAAAGTATCTCGGGGAGCGGCTCGCGAACCTTGAGGAAATCGAGCGGGACCCGGCGCGAAGACAAGGGCTCCTCACAGCGCTTTGGCAGAGGCTTGCAAGCCATGAGAGAGAAAGGCAAGGTTACCGGGCGACCTGCTGCGGGGGGGCCGAAACGCTCCCGCGTGAAACCGGAGCCCTGGCGGACCGCAACATCTTCTGGGCCTTCAAGAGCGGGGCCTACGTGGCTTTTGAAACGGGAAGGCAACAGCCCACGCACATCGGGTTCTTGAATGAAGCGGGGGCTTTGGGCCAAGATGGAACCGAGGTACTGCCACTGTATGAGCTTTCTTTCCTCGAGAAACCCGGCGTGGATGGCTTTGATGTTCACGGCGCGGCGCCTTCGATCACCATCGCGCCTCCTCCCGTCATCGTCGAGGGGGGAGACGAGTCTTCCCCCGCCTACACGGATTTTCCGGCGGCAGGTCTGTCCACGGTCCCTGCGGCTCCAGTCTCCGAGAGGGACGTGGTTGAGCAGTGGACCAGATTTCTGTCCGATCAGAACAGTGCGTGGACGGCCCGGGCTCGCGGCGAGGCGCGGGCCGGGCTCGGCTGGCCGCCAGCCGAGATCGCAAAGCTCCTGCGCGCCGTGGCGGCCGGGCAATCGGTCCGGGCCGTGGTTCAAAAGACAGAAAAGGACGCCTTAGGAGTCACCATCCAAGCCGGCGCTGTGGACGCATCGCTCACCTGGCATCACTCACCGGACACGAGCGCGGCTCTCCTCAAGCTGGCGGACCTGATCGAGCGGGGGAGAGCGCCCCAAGCGTTCCGTCAGGATCTGGTGAAACGGTTG
>CAZPNG010000082.1:0-3940 GCA_964587845.1 uncultured bacterium
AGCAAGGCCTCGAGATTCGAACCGTTGCCGGAGGCAAAAATAGCCAGCCGCACCTCCCGCTTCACTTTTTCCAACCCTCCACGACGATCACAAACTCTCCCCGCACCCCGCCGGCTTTCAAGCGTGGGAGGATTTCGGACAGGCGCCCGTAGAGCTTCTCCTCGAACTTCTTGGTGAGCTCCCGCGCCACGCAGGCCCGCCGGTCACCCAGCGCTTCGAGCAGGGCTTCGAGCATCTCCAGCAAGCGGTGCGGCGCTTCGTAGAAGACGAGCGTGCGCTCATCGCTTGCAAGCGCCTCAAGCGCTCTTCGCCGTGCGCCAGATTTTCGCGACAGGAAACCCTCGAAGACGAATCGGTCCGCCGCAAAGCCGCTCACCGCCAAGGCCGCCAGGCACGCCGAGGGCCCCGGCACGGCCGTGACCTCCATGCCGCCTGCGACAGCCGCCGACACCAGCGCCGCCCCCGGGTCGCTCACCAGGGGTGTGCCGGCGTCGGTCACGAGCGCCACCGAGCGCCCTGAGGCAAGCTGGGCAACGATGGCTTCAAGTTTTCGGCGGCCCGAGTGCGCATGAAAACTTTCGATCGGAGTGCGCACGCCGAAATGCGCGGTGAGAATGCGCGTGCGGCGCGTGTCCTCGCAAGCGATCAGGTCCACGCTCTTCAAGACCTCCAGCGCGCGGGCGCCCATGTCGCTCAAGTTTCCGATGGGCGTTGCGACCACGTACAGGGTGCCGAGTCCCTCACTCATTTGAATCTCAAAAGAACCGGCGCCGCGGCCGAGAGCAGGAAAACCGCCACGAATCCCGTCGCGAGGCCCACGAGGTGGACCGAATGGCGCGTGGCGAGGAGCCACGCGGCGCCTCCCACGACGGCGTAGCGCACGAGGAACCTCACGGCGAGCGCCCGCTGCGTGCATCGGGAGCCCGAGACGCGAAAGCTCCACACGAGGAGTGCGAAGTTCACGGCTGCCAGAGCAGCACCCCAAATCAGACCCGGGAAAAAAGCGGCTCGCACGCGCTACTGCTGCCGCTCGAGGACAAAATCCAGAAGGGCGTCCAAGCTTTGCTTGGCGTTCGTGGAGGGAAAAGCAGAGAGGGCGACGCGCGCGTCGCGGACAAACTCCCGGGCCCGCTCGTAGGCATAATCAAGCGCTCCGGCTTCCCGCAGGGCGCCCGCCAGCTCCCGCACCCGCTCGGCAGGAATGCCCCCGCGCGGGCTCCGCGGGTCACTCCCGGGTGAGGATGCCGCTAGAAACGCAAACTCAGTGTCGCGAGCCATCTCGCGCAGCCGGATCCAGGGGAGGGTCAGCACGCCCGCCTCGCAATCCAACCCGAGCGTCTTGCCGAACACGTGCTGTTCGCCGGATATGTCGAGGCAGTCGTCCACGATTTGAAACGCCTTGCCAAACGCGAGCCCGTAAGCGCGCAGCCGCTCGGTATCGACCGCCGCCAGGCCCGAAAGATGGCCTCCGACCTGCAGGCACGCCGCGAGAAATGAAGCGGTCTTCTTGTCGATGATCTCCAGATACTGGGTCTCGGTGAGCTCGAGGTTGCCGCGCACGTCGAGCTCCAGGATCTCGCCGTCGCACACCAGGCGGGCCACCTCCAGCATCGTGTCGATGACAACCGGGTCGCGGGTCTTGCAAAACGTATGAAACGCGCGGTCATAGAGGTAGTCGCCCAGAAGCACGGCCGCCTGGGGCCCCCAGCGCACGTGCAGCGTCGGCAGGTTGCGCCTCAAGGTGGCGCCGTCCACGATGTCGTCGTGCACCAGCGTGGCGGCGTGGAGGATCTCAAGGCCCGCTGCGACGGAGACCAGGTGCTCGGAGCGCTCCTCCCCCAGCCCGCTGGCCAGAAGGCAGAGCGCAGGCCGCAACAACTTACCTTTCGTCGAGAAGAAATGCCGGATGGCTTCTTGGGCGAGAGGATTGTCGGTTTCGAGAATCTTGAGGATGCGCGCTTCCGTGCGCGCGAGATCGGGCTGGATGAGCCGGTATGTTTCTTCCAAATCCGCGATGGTTTTCATGCCCTTGGTCCGTAAAACCCCTGTTCAACCATCTCCGTGGGGGCAGCAATTATAGCACACGGAGAGCGCCCCCGACAGCGTCCAGTGCTCGGTCGAGATCCCGCCCGGAATGCGCGGCCGACAGGAAATGGGCCTCTAGAGGGCTGGGCGCTAGATACAAACCCCGACGCAAGGCTTCATGAAAGAACCGACGGAAGAGCCCGGCCTGGGTCTTTTTCGCGCCCACAAGATTTCCCGGAATGTCGCAGCCGAACCACAGCGAGAACATGGCGCCGAAGGCGCTCAGGGCCACGGGAACGCGGGAGCGGGCCAGGAGTTTCGAGAGAGCGTGGTAGAAGCCCTGGGCGCGCGCGTTGAGGCGGTCATAAAAGGAAGGCGAGCGCAGAATCTTCAGGGTGGCCAGCGCGGCCGCCGTGGCCACGGGATTGCCCGACAAGGTGCCTGCTTGATAGACGGGCCCCAGCGGCGCCAGGCACTTGGCCAGGCGCTTCGCGCCTCCGAACGCAGCCAGCGGGAATCCCCCGCCCGCAATTTTTCCAAGCGTCGTCAGGTCCGGCTCGATGCCGAGCAGGGTCTGCGCCCCGCCCCACAGGAACCGGAATCCCGTGATGACCTCATCAAAAATGAGCAGCGCGCCGTGCGAGCGAGTCAGGCGCCTGGCCTCGGCGAGGAACTCCCGCCGGGGCAGGATCACGCCCATGTTCCCCGCCACCGGCTCGACGATGACCGCCGCCACCCGCGAACCCCGACGCTTGAACAAGCGCCTCAACGCTCCTTCGTCGTTGTACGGCAAGGACACGGTGTCCCGGGCCACAGCCCGCGGGACCCCCGCCGAACTGGGGCAGGAGGAGGCCGCGACACCGGAACCGGCCCGCACGAGGAGAGCATCCGTATGACCGTGGTAGCAGCCGTCGAACTTCACGAGGAGCGAGCGGCCCGTGGCGCCGCGCGCCAGGCGGATGGCGCTCATGACGGCCTCTGTTCCCGAGCTCGTCAGGCGCACCCAGGCCATGGAGGGAAAGGCCGAATGAATGACTTCAGCGAGCTCCACCTCCGCGCGGGTGGGCGCGCCGAAGGTCGTGCCGCGCGCCGCCTGCGCCCGCACGGCCCGCACGACGGCGGGGTGCGCGTGCCCCAGGATCAAAGCGCCCCACGAGCAAACGAAGTCGAGGTATCGGCGCCCGGCTTCATCCCAGATGGAGGAGCCCTTGGCGCGGGTGATGAAAAGAGGCGTGCCTCCCACGGCGCCGAATGCGCGAACGGGTGAGTTCACGCCGCCTGGAATAAAGCGGCGGGCCCGGCGAAAAAGGGAAGCTGAGGATGAGGTCACACAAGGGCCCGCTTGAGGAACCGATCAGCGGGGGCGCGCTCCTCCAAGCGCCGCTTGAATTGGGTGCTCTGCAGGGGCAGCGCCACGCTGAAGCAGCTCCCCTTTCCCACGGTGCTCGTCACGGAAACCGCCCCGCCCAGCGCGATCGTGTACTCCTCAACGATGGCGAGCCCCAAGCCCGTACCACCGGCCTTGCGGCGCAGGGGATCTTCCACCTGACGGAAGGGCTCAAAGATATGGGTGAGTTCCTGCTCGGGGATGCCGATCCCCGTATCCTCGACTTGAAACAACACCATGCCCGCCGTGATGTCCGAGCGAAGGCGCACGCAAACTTCGCCCGACTCGGTGAACTTCACCGCGTTTTGGACGAGGTTGGACACCACCTGCTGGATCTTGCTTAAATCCGAGGTCATTTCAACCCCGCCCATGGGCTCTTCGAAGCGCAGGCGCAACTTCTTCGCGAGCGCCGCGGGCCGCGCCAGCTCAAGCTGGGCCTTCACGACGGGTTCCAAGTGAAAGGTGGAAACCGCCAGTGCAAGATTACCCGCCTCCACCTTGGAAAAATCCAGGAGCTGCGTGATCAGC
>CAZPNG010000083.1:0-3532 GCA_964587845.1 uncultured bacterium
CATCGACTTTGGCGCCAACCTCTTCGCCGGCGTGACGGCGGAGGGGGGAGTGGTGGCGCCCGGCGCTTTCCTGCAAATCACCTTTGACTGGGGCGCCCGCA
Source organism: uncultured bacterium (assembly GCA_964587845.1). Lineage (GTDB taxonomy): Bacteria > Omnitrophota > Omnitrophia > Omnitrophales > CAZPNG01 > CAZPNG01. The sequence goes on from CAZPNG010000083.1 coordinate 102, forward strand.
TGAAAATGGTGCAAGCCCAGCAGAAGCGAGCCATTCTCGCGCAGCTCGGTTACCGCGACGCTCTGAACCAGCAGGCGCGCGAGCTGATGATTCAGACCGCGGATTACCTGGCCACGGCTTATGTCTGGCAGCTTTCGAGCATGGTGCTCGCCCACACGTCCGGCAACCAGCAGGAGGCCGTGCGCAAGTGGTTCGGCAACCGCATGGATTCCGGCAGCGCCATGTTTTCCGCAACCGAGGGCTTGGAACGCATGGCGGTCGTGAGTCTGACCGTGACCGAGCTTCAGGCGGAGCTTGCCCGAAAGAGTGCTCGCCTGGGCGAGATGATGGAACGCGGCGGCGCGCAGCTTGGGGGGTTGCGCTCAAGGCATCCGCACCTTGTCACCGTGCTTCAAGGCAACCTGGACGGGGTCCTCAAGGGCCAGGTCTACGAGCCCAAGCGGCTTATCGACTTGGATGAGCAGGCCGCCAAGAAACTTGCCGAGGTTGAGGGGCGCAACCGAGCCCAGGCGCAGGCCATCGAGCGTCTCGCGGACCTCATGGCCGAGCGCGGCGCGCGCAAGGCGCTCAAGAGCGCCCAGGAAGCCGTCAAGATCAAGGAGCAGGTGGACCGCGCGAAGCTCACGCAGAAGGCCTATGAGATCGACGGCGTGGCAGTCATCGATCATCAAACGCACACGGCGGATCAATACGTTCGCGCGATGAACTACGAGCCCGTGCACGTCTTCCGCCCGCAGGTGACGAGTGATGAGGACCTTGAGAACTATTTTGCGAGGTATTACGGCGAGAAAGACCTTCAAATGAAGATTTCGGCGCGCCGGGCGCAGGTGAAGAAGTTTCTCGACCTCATGTTCCCGCCCGATGTCCCGGCCGGCACGGTGAGCCCCCTGTACCGGCCCTATGAGAGCATCAAAGACTTGAATAGCTGGGTGATCTTCTTCGACGACGTCGAGGTGCGCACCGGAAAATCCATTCAAGAGCGCGACGAAACAATGGCCAACATGGCACTTTACGCGCGCTTGCTGCGTGAAGACCCCGAGCTTTGGGGCCGGATCACGGAAATGTACGAGCGCGAGACGCGCGCGGCGGGCGCTCAATCCCTGGGCTACAACTCCGGCATGAAGTTTTTTGATCTTGTGACGCGCGTCTACTTCCCGCACCTCGCCACCGAAGAGGTTGCTGAAATGCAGGGCGAGGAGCACCAGAAGGGTTTCACGCTCTATCTGGCGAGCATGCTGCGTTTGCTCGCCGCCAAAGAGCGGGAGCTGTCATTTGCGGAGAAAGGAAAGCCCGTGACGGACGGCAATCGCCGAGCGATCCTGCGGGAGTTCTCAGACCAGCTCTACCTGCACTACCGTCTGGCGGCGGGCGATGAGAAGGACCTCGACAAGAAGCTTCAGCTGGCGGCCGGCAAGTCGCCCGATCAATTGCGCGAGATTCACCGCGACTGGCTTGAGAAGGTGCGCCGCGGCCGCGTGGACCACGAGTACGGCCGCCGGCCCATGCCGGAGCACTGGGCGCGCTACGCGGCCACGGGGCTGACACTCGACGAGACCCTTCTGTATCTCGGCTCAGACGCCCACAAGCACGCGCGAGCGGCGGGCTATCAGGACGGCTATGCGGCGTTGAAAGTGCTCGTGGACCGGCTGCTCACCGAAAACAGCGCCGTCTCCGGCATCGCCCGCGACCTGCGCATCGTGCGGCCGAATCAAATGGTCGAGCGCGGCGCCGATTTCGTGACGGAAGGATTTTTAAACAGCATTCCGGTGCTGCTTCTGGAGATGCACCGACTGCCGGGACTGGATTTCGAGAAGGGACCTTACGGCGTCGATCTGGAACCTTCCATTGATTTCCTGCGCACGCTGCGCGTGACCCTGCGCATCATGGAGCGCATGTACCATACGGAACTTGGCTCGGCGAAGGATTTCTCCGATGTCGCGTGGAATCTTGTGGATGGCCGCCAGGTGAGCCGCGAGGACTACGAGCGCTTCCGCGCGTCCTACCGGCTGCTGGCGGAGGCCATCCCGGGCAACCATTCCCTCAAGCTCTACGAAAGCCGCTTGCCGCGCTTCGAGGCGCTTGACGACGCCAAGAACCCGGCGGCCGCGCGCGACGCGCGCAACCGGCTCATGGACATTGCCAACGAGGCCATCCTCGTGCGGGCGTCCTTCCTCTTCGGCCAGGCCTTGAACCTGCTCAAAGATTTCGAGGAGCGGCACGATGAGTACGTGCACCTCGGCATGGTGAGCGACAAAGATCCCAAAGAGGTTCAGATCGAGGACTTCGTGACCAAGCGCATGCAGGCGAAAAAGACCGTGGAACTCGCTTACCTGGGCCGCAAGATCGTGCTCTCCGACCCTCAGGAGATGGGCGTTTGGTCGGCCTTTACCGAAATCAAGGCGCGCGACCTCGACGACAAGGCCTTCTATATCTACCTGTTCACCTTGCGTATTCTGCAGGACCCGACGAGCCCCTATCACAAGGCGCTCAGCGCCTTGGCGGACTCCGTTTACTATCCCAACGGGCGGCCGGCCGAGCTGGACCCGGACACGGCGTCCCTCTACAACCGCTACTTGAAGGGGCTGACTTCCTCGCTTGCCTTTCTCATCCTCACGGACTACACGCGCGGCGGGAAACTGGTTTGGGACCAGCGCGCCATTTACGAATATCTCAACAGCATCCATTTCGTCATCACCGGGAACGTAGTGAAGTCCGACGGCCAGCTTGAGGAACGCTCCCCGGTGGCGCCCCTGGAACTCCTCTTGGAGGTGAGGCGCAAGGGCTACGAGAAGGCCTCGGGCAAACCGTTTGACCCGGCGGCTTTCGACGCGGTGGGCGGGTTCTTCGAGCTGAACGTGTTTGAAGCCGAGCGGCGCGCGCGCGAGACGGACTACCAGCCGCGCTACGACCAGTCGTTCAATGAAGCGAAAGCCAAGGGCATGGCCGAGCGGGATGCCAAGCGGTATGCAGGGGAACAGGCACGCCGCGCCGCCCGCGACGCCATGGATGAGGCGCGCCGCGAGGTCGGCAAGTCTTGGGGCGACATCATTGAACAGACGCGCAATCCGAAGCTTCGGCCATCTCATCGACCGGGCGTCTCCTGGCTCGACGCGCCTGCAGGCGCTCCCGAGCTCAACGACCCCGACAAACTGCCGCCGCGCCAAATCCCCAAAGAGCTTCAGGACTTCGTTTTCCCGAAGTTCGCTGGCGACGGGCAGCCGGGCGGCTCAGAGATTGCTTCGCCGAAAGACTTAGGGTCGGCTCGCAATGACAGGATGACGGCGGCTGCCCTCGTGGCGGCGCTCGTTGCGCTCACGGGCGCAGAGCCCCAGAGCGGCGCCCCACAGCAGCCTCCTGCCAAGCCGCAGCGTACTTGGCGGGACCAATTGCGCGGCGACATCGACGCGGGCAAGCACGAGGACGTCAAGGGT
>CAZPNG010000084.1:0-4723 GCA_964587845.1 uncultured bacterium
GCGCAATTTCTTCGCCAGTTCCCGGGCGGTCTTGGGCGCGTCGTTCACGCCGCGGATCAGGATGTACTCGAAGGTCACGTTGCGCTTGGTGCGCTTGGCGTACTCGGCCGCCTTGGCCAACACCGTGTCCACGGGGAAGGCCTGGTTCACGGGCATGATCTCGGAACGAATCTTGTCGTTGGGGGCGTGGAGAGAAATGGAAAGTTCCCAGGGTTTTCCCGAAGCGAGCAAACGATCGATCCTCGGCACCACGCCCACGGTCGAGAGGGTGATCCTGCGCTTCGAAAGGGCAAGCGCCTGGGGGTGGGTGAGGATCTCCAGGGCGCGCTCCACGGCCTCCAGGTTGTCCAGCGGCTCGCCCATCCCCATGAAGACGACGTGCGTCGGGCCTGTAGCGGCGTGACGCGATGCCGTGAGGACCTGCGCCGTGATTTCGCCGGCCGTGAGGTTGCGCACGAATCCCGCCTGGCCGCTCGCGCAAAACCGGCAGCCGAACTTGCATCCCACTTGCACGGAGACGCAGATCGTGCGCCGCTTAGCCGTGGGCATCCAGACGGTCTCGACGGCATTGCCGTCCATCAGACGGAAGAGAAACTTGGCGCTGCCATCAGAGGATCGTTTCTCCTCGAGTGTCGGAAGCGGAGCGAGCGAAAAGGTTTCGTTGAGTTGCGATCGCAATGCCTCGGGGAGATTCGCCATCTCCTCGAAGGCGAGCCTTCGCTTCTGATAAACCCACTGGAGGACCTGAGCGACGCGGTAGCGGGGCTCGCCCCACTCGTCAAGGCGCGCCTCGAGTTCCTCGGGCTTCTGATTGCAAAACTCCAGCTTCATGGGCAGTGGATGGAAACGCACCATCGGTTGACGTGCCAGGTGACGCGCACGTGGGCGGTGTTCGACAACGGGAGGCTGACGAGCAGCCGGTCGAAAGAGGCGTCGAGGAGCTCAGCCAGGATGGCCACCATGAGGCCGCCGTGGGTCACGACGGCCAGCGCGCCCCGCGAGCGTTTGGCGAAAGCGCCGTAGCGTTTCCAGCAGCGCATGGCGCGTCGGCGAAAGGCTTGGAGGGGTTCCGCCCCCGGGATCCTGACCCGGCTTGGGCCGGCGAGCCAACGTCGGTAGCCGCGCCGGAAGCCCCGGTCCACCTCCAAGGGCGTCAGCCCCTCCCAGCTTCCCAGATGGATCTCGTGCAGGTCGGGCCGCACGATGAGCTTGCGGCGCAGCCGCTTGGACACGATCTCCGCGGTCTGGCGCGCGCGGGCCAAGGAGCTTGTCTCAATGCGAACGGGTTTCCAGGCCGCGAGCGCGCTGGCCAGGGCCCGGGCTTGAGCGCGGCCGCGCCTTGAGAGGGGGGGATCGGATGTCCCCTGGATATGGCCGGAGCCATTCCACGTGCTTTCCGCATGCCGAACCAGTAAAATTGTCCCCATGATGGTCTCGAAGAGCACAGTATAGCATGAGCGTGCGGGAGGAGTTTGCGGGCGAGCTGGCCCGCCTCGCCGGGCAGGGCGTGTTCGTCGGGACCTCGAGCTGGAAGTATCCCGGCTGGAAGGGGCTTGTCTACGATGAGGCGCGCTACGCGACGCGCGGCCGCTTCTCCACCAAGCGGTTCAACGCCGAGTGCCTCGCCGAATACGCCGAGGTCTTCCCCAGCGTGGGCGTGGACCACACATTCTATGATTGGCCGCGGCCGGAAATGATGCGCGGCTACGCAGACGCGACGCCGGAGCGTTTCACTTTCAGTCTGAAGGTCACGGAGGCCGTCACGGTGAAGCGTTTCCCCAAGCACGATCGCTATGGCGAGCGGGCCGGCCGGGAAAACGAGGGCTTTCTGCGGGCCGATCTTTTCGCCGAGATGTTCTTGAGGCCTTCCGAGGAACTCGGCGCCAAGCGGGGCGCGCTGATTTTTGAGTTCGGCCAGTTCCCGGCATCCGACTTTCCTGACGGCGAAGCATTTGCCTCGGTCTTGGCGCCATTCCTCGCCCGGCTTCCGCGCGGTCCGATGTATGCCGTGGAGGTGCGCAATCGGAACTTCCTGGGCCCGGCTTATTTCTCGTGCCTCACTCGCCATGACGTGGCACACGTCTTCGCAAGCTGGACGCGCATGCCTTCCATCGGGGAACAGCTCGATTCGGCCGCTTCTTTCGAGGCACCGTTCCATGTGGCGCGCGCCCTCCTCGCGCCCGGCCGCTTGTACGAAGCGGCCGTCGAGCGTTTCCAGCCCTATGATCGCATCCAGGACGAGAACCCCCAACTTCGCGCCGACCTTGCCCGCCTGATCGAGCAAACCCTGCGCTCCGGCCGTCGAGCTTTCATTTACGTCAACAACCGTGCTGAGGGCTGTGCCCCTCTCACCATCCAGGGCATGCTCAAGAAGCTCCGCGCAAACCCAAAAGGGCCCCGGCCCCTTTGGGTCTATTGACATTTGGGGCGGTTGTGGTAAAGTTGTGTTGTATTTGTTGATTTTGTCCACGGGTTTTGGAGTTGTCAAAAAGCCCCTACGGCGCCCGCCGAGGGGCTTTTTGCCTTTCTGCGTCCTGAGGGCCCGCTTGCGCGGGAGCCGTTTTTTTGAGATACTGTCTGCCCCCCGCAGGGTCGCAAGTTCCCCTTTACGGGCAAGGATCTCACACATGCAAGCTAACGAAATCGCCCGGGGCACCATCCTCAAGCTCGACGGCAAGCTTGTGCGCGTGGTCGAGCGCGAAATGGCCGGCACGGCTCAGGCCGGCAAGACCATCCACATCCGGGGCGTGCGCATCGACGACGGCACCCAGGTCGAGAGGCGGTTCCGGGCGGAGGAGAAGGTCGACCGCGCCGATGTCGAGCGCCACACCATGGAATACCTCTATCAGGACGGAAACAATTTCTTCTTCATGGATTCCCAGACCTTCGAGCAGTTCACGATCCCGCGGGCGGTGGTGGGCTCCGTGGGGCTGTTCTTGAGGGAGAACGCCCAGATCGAGGTGGACTACTCGGAGGGAAAGCCCGTGAACATTGAGTTCCCCTCGTCGGTGGAGCTTGCCGTGGTCTCCGCTCCGCCGGGCGTGGGGGGAGGCGACAAAACCCCGAAGGAAGTGCAGCTTGAGAACGGAATCAAGATTCTCGCGCCTCAATTCATCAAGCAGGGAGACCGCGTTCGGGTCGAAGTGTCCACGCAACGGTACATCGACCGGGTGAAGGAAGAGAAGGCTAAATAACAAAAATAAGAGGGGGCAAGAACATGGCAATCACCGAACTCGATGAACGGTCAGGCCGACTGAAAAAGTCGGAAGGCAAACGCGCCCGTGGAGAGAGCCGCGCCCGCACCTGGGTGGTGAGTCTCTCGGTGGTGGGGGTCATCCTCATCTTCTTCGTGTTTCAGTACCTGCAGTTTCAGCGCGGCGTGCGGCGCGTGGGGCGCACCATGGCCGAGTACCTGACGGAAAATCCGGCGGCCGTGGACGTCCTGCTGGCCCTCTCGATTGAGGAGGAAGATCGCTGGTCGGAGGCGCGCAAGGCGTATCATCGCGCCGTGGCGGGGCTTTCTCACGACCCGCAACTTGAGTTGCTGCTCCAAGAATCCCTGGGCGCCCAAGCTGATGCAGATTGGGAAGTGATCCGCGGGACCAACGACATGGCCTTGGCGCAGAGTCCCAATGATCCGCGCCTGAACTTGCAGGTGGGCCTCTACGATGTCCGGGCGGGACGACCCGAGTCCGCGCGCCCGCGCTTCGAGTTTTATCTGAAGAACGCCCCCGCAAGCGACCTACTGCGCCAAGCGATCGCGCGCGCGTTTAAAAACGCGCGGCCCGCGGGCGCAGAAAAGGTCCCGAGCGCCCCGCAGCCCGGCGAGGCTGCAGCTCCGGCGCCCGAGGGAGCCGTTGCCGAGAGCGAGCCGATTGCCGCGGGCGTTGCGCCTGCCGAGGCGCCTGCGCAGGCCGTCGAGCCCGCTCAACAGTAAAACAGCAAGTCGAGCGCCAACGAGCTCACCCGGATTCGGACGGTGTCCCGGCCATCATCAAACACCCGGGCATCGGATGCCAAACTCCATGAGGGATGAGTGTGACTGTGATGAGTGAAACCAAGAGCAAAAACATCGTCTGGCACAAGGGGCTGATTGGCAAGGCGGACCGCGAGGCGCGCTTCAGCCACAAGGGCGTCGTGCTGTGGTTCACGGGCCTGTCGGGGTCCGGCAAGTCCACGGTGGCGCATGAAGTCGAGCGCCGGCTCTTCGAGCGCAGCGTGCGCACCTACGTGCTCGACGGCGACAATATCCGGCACGGTCTTAACAAGGATCTGGGCTTCTCGCCCGAGGACCGTGTGGAAAACATCCGCCGCATCGGGGAGGTGGCGCACCTCTTCGCCGACGCCGGCGTGATCAGTATCACGGCCTTTATTTCCCCCTACCGGCGCGAGCGCGACCTCGCGCGCTCCCTGTGCAAGGACGGGGAGTTCATCGAGGCCTTCGTGCGCTGCGACCTGGCCACCTGCGAGCAGCGCGACCCCAAAGGCCTCTATAAGAAAGCGCGAGCCGGGGAGATCAAGGAGTTCACCGGCATCTCCGCTCCCTATGAGGAGCCGGAGCGCCCCGAGCTCATCCTCGACACGGGCAAAGAGTCCGTCGAGGAGAGCGCCGAGCGCGTCCTGCGCTTTCTCGAGTCCCGCGGCATTCTCCCTAAAACCTAACGGCACCCAAACGGGGCCAGGTCAGTTATTCGAGGCAAAAGGGGAATAACTGACCTGGCCC
>CAZPNG010000085.1:0-13300 GCA_964587845.1 uncultured bacterium
GGGCGCCACGCGCGCAGCGGTGGGTCAGATTTTCTTGATCCAGGGCGTCGTGATCGGGGCGTTTGGGACGGCGTTGGGCGGGGTGCTGGGGACGCTCGTAACGCGCTACTTGAATCCCATCTCGGATTTCCTCGAGCGCACGACGGGCCTTTCGGTGTTCCCGAAGGATATTTACTATTTCGACCGGATTCCCACGCAGATCAATCCCTCCGACATCGGCGTCGTCATCGCGTTTGCGTTTTTCGTTTCGGTCGCGGCCGGCTTGTATCCTGCGCGCATGGCGGCGCGCTTAAACCCCGTCGAAGCGATCCGGTTTGAGTGACCTGGATGACGATGGCGGCGTGGGCGCGCAAGCGCGAAGAGAGGGCGGGTACTGATGCGGCGAAAGAGGAGGTCTTGATCGAAGCGCTCGGCCTTGAGAAGGCGTACGCGACTCCGGACGGGCCCCTTCCCATTTTGCGGGGGGTGGATTTCACGCTGCGCGAAGGCGAGATGGCCTTCATCGTCGGCCGCTCGGGCTCGGGAAAGTCCACGCTTCTTCACTTGCTGGGGGGCCTAGACCAGCCCACGCGCGGCCGGGTGGCGATCCGCGGCCATGTCCTTGACCAGGTGAGCGAGCGGAGAGCGGCCGCCCTGCGCAACCGCGAGATTGGGTTTGTGTTTCAGTTCTACCATCTGTTGCCCGAGCTCTCGTTGGTCGAGAACGTGGAGCTGCCGCTGCGCATCGCAGGGCGGCGGGACCGCGCGCGGGCCGAGGCGTTGCTTGCTCACGTGGGGCTGGCCGACCGCATGAAGCATTATCCCGCCCAGCTTTCGGGCGGCGAGCAGCAGCGGGCCGCGATCGCCCGGGCGCTGGCCAACGACCCGTCGGTGGTGTTGTGCGACGAGCCGACGGGCAATCTGGACGAGGAAACCGCGCAGTCGATGCTGGAGCTCCTGCATTCTCTTCAGCGCGAGCGCAAACGGTCTTTTTGCATTGTGACGCACGACGAAGGCATGGTGCGGGGCCGCGAACATGTCTACCGGCTGCACGACGGCCGGCTCGCACGGGTATGATGGGGAAAGAAATGGCGAAGACACTTCACGCAAAGGAACGCAATCCAGCAGGGGCGCGGGCGCCGCGGGCCCGGCAGGTCTATGTCGACGGCGAGCTCTACGACAAGGACAAGGCCGTCGTGTCCATCTTCGACCACGGGCTTCTCTACGGAGACGGCGTTTTTGAGGGGATCCGCGCCTACGACGGGTTGATTTTCAAGTTGAGGGAGCACCTGGATCGCCTTTACGAAACCGCACATACCCTCATGCTAAAGGTTCCTCTGGGTGCCCAGGAGATGGAGCGGGACATCGTGCGCACCCTTCAAGCGAACAAGCTCAAGGACGCCTACATCCGCGTGGTCGTGACGCGCGGCGTGGGGGACCTGGGCCTCGATCCCCGCAAGTGCCCCAAGGCCACGGTCATCATCATCACGGACGCCATCACCCTGTATCCCACTGAGCTCTACCGCCGCGGGCTTGAGATCGTCACGGTGCCGACCCCGCGCAACCTGCCCGAGGCGCTCAACCCGCAGCTCAAGTCGCTCAACTATTTGAACAACATCCTAGCCAAGATCGAGGCCAATCAGGCGGGCGTTGAGGAGGCCTTGATGCTCAATCATCAGGGCTACGTGGCCGAGTGCACGGGAGACAACATTTTCATGGCCAAGGAGGGCTCACTCACGACGCCGCCGGTCTACCTGGGCATCTTGAACGGCATCACGCGCCGCACGATCCTCGAGATTGCGAAAAAGATCGGGATTCCCGCCGAGGAGGCGGTCATGACCCGCCATGATCTGTACAACGCCGACGAGGTCTTCCTCACAGGTACGGCCGCGGAAGTGATTCCGGTGGTGAAGATGGATGGCAGGGTTATTGCACAGGGAAAGCCGGGCAGCATGACCCGGCGGCTCATGGAGGAGTTTCGCCGCCGCACCCGGACGGACGGCGTGCGCTATCCGATATAGGGGAGGACCCGGGGGCCGGGTGTAGCAAAAGGAGACGTACCGAGGTGCTTTGTAACATCTGTAACCAATCGGAGGCGAGTATCCACCTCACCGAGATCGTGGATAAGAAGATCGTGGAACTTCACCTCTGCGAGCCCTGCGCGCAGGAAAAGGGCATGGACGTGAAGACCACGTTTAACTTTTCCGATCTTCTGTCGGGATTGGCCGAGCTCACGCCCCAGGTTGCGGCGGGCAAGCAGCTCGCCTTGGTTTGCAAGACCTGCGGACTGCGCTACGACGACTTCGGCAAGATCGGGCGCCTGGGTTGCGCGGATTGTTACAAGACGTTTGCGGCGGCGCTTTTGCCGCTCATCAAGCGCGTGCAGCAGGCCACCCAGTACGTGGGCAAGCGGCCCGAGCGCTCGCCGCGCGCCCCTGCTGCGCAAGCTTCCGGCGCGAGCCCGCTCGAGCGCCTCCAGGAACGTTTGAAGCAAGCCGTCGAGGCCGAGGCGTTCGAGGACGCAGTGCGGCTGCGCGATGAAATTCGCACGCTCGAAGAGCGCGAAAAGAAGCCCCCGCGCAGGAGCTCCCGCGCGAAGGGCGAGGCGGATGCTTAGCATGATTGCGAATCTGAAAGACCTCGTGAAGATGCCTTGCGAATGGCTGCGCGGAACGGGCCCCGAATCTGACATCGTGGTGAGCTCGCGCGTTCGCATCGCGCGCAACGTGGGCGAGTTCCTCTTCACGCACCGGCTGACGGGCGCGAGGCGCGCCGATCTTGTTCGCAACGTGCAGGCGGCGCTCAAGAAGTCCCCGTATTTCAAAGACTCGCTGTTTCTGAAAAACAGTTCGCTCTCCAGCGTGGATAACGAATTCTTGCTGGAGCGGCACCTGATCAGCCAGGAGCACGCCCGCCAAGGCCAGGAGCGGGCGGTCTGCTTCTCGGCCAACGAAGTGGTGAGCCTCATGCTCCTCGAGGAGGACCACCTGAGGCTTCAGGTCATCCAGTCGGGGTTCAACCTGATCGAGTGCTGGCGCATCGGCCGCGAGATTGATCTGGACCTGGAGCGGTCGCTCGACTTCGCTTTTGACGCTCGATTGGGCTACCTCACGGCGTGCCCCACCAACGTGGGCACGGGATTGCGGGCCTCGTGCATGATGCACCTGCCGGCCCTGGTGATGACCAAGCAGGTGAACAAGGTGCTCTCGGCGCTCGCGAAACTGAATCTTGCGACGCGCGGTCTTTACGGCGAGGGCACGCAGGCCAGCGGGAACTTCTTTCAGTTTTCCAACCAGATCACGCTGGGGCAAAAGGAAGAGGACATCGTCGACAACCTCGAGCGCGTGATCAAGCAGATCCTGGATCATGAGCGTGAGGCCCGGCGGGTGCTCGTGAGCGAGAAGCGTGACAAGGTGGAGGACCAGATCTGGCGCGCGTTCGGCATTCTCAAGACCGCGCGCTCGATTTCCTCGGCCGAGGCCACCTCGCTCTTGTCGATGGTGCGGCTGGGCGTGGACCTGGAGATTTTAAAGCCGCTCGCGCGGGAGCGCTTGAGTGAGATCTTCGTGCTGACGCAGCCCGCGCACCTTCAGAAGATCTCGGATCGGATATTAAACGCGGGCGAGCGCGACATTCAGCGCGCCGAACTGATTCGTTCGAAACTCAAAGACGTCGCTTTATGACGAAGGCGTAACGGAGGACCCATGTTTGACCGGTTTACGGAGCGGGCACGCAAGGTCATCATCTTAGCCAAGGAAGAGGCCAAGCGTTTCAACCATGACTACATCGGCACCGAGCATATTCTGCTGGGGCTGATCAAGGAAGGCGAGAGCGTGGCGGCGGCCGTGCTCCAGAACTTGGGGCTTTCCCTGGAAACCATCCGCCTGGAGGTGGAGAAGCTCGTGCAGTTCGGCCCCAGCACGATTGTCTCGGGCGACATTCCTTTCACGCCCAAAGCCAAGAAGGTGATCGAGCTCGCCATGGATGAGGCGCGCCGGCTGGGGCACAACTACATCGGAACCGAGCACCTGCTCCTGGGCCTGATCAAGGAAGGAGAAGGGGTGGCGAGCCACGTTCTCATGAATGTGGGGCTGGATCTCAACAAGGTGCGCGCGGAAGTCATCAAGCTCCTGGGCTCTTCGGCGCCCGCAGGCGCGGGGGGCGGAGGCGGGGGCGCCGCGGCGGGCGGCACCGGCAAGGGCTCGAAGGCCAAGACGCCGGCGCTCGATGCCTTCGGCCGCGACCTCACGCAAATGGCGCGCGAGGGCAAGCTCGACCCGGTGGTGGGGCGCGAGAACGAGATCGAGCGCGTGGTGCAGATCCTTTCCAGGCGTACGAAGAACAACCCGGTGCTCCTGGGAGAAGCGGGCGTCGGCAAGACCGCCATCGTGGAGGGCCTGGCCCAGCGAATTATTGCCGGCAACGTACCCGAGGTGCTGGCGGACAAGCGCCTCGTGGTGCTCGACCTGGCGCTCATGGTGGCCGGCACCAAGTACCGCGGCCGCTTTGAGGAGCGCATCAAGGCCGACATGGATGAGATCCGGCGCAGCGAAAACGTCATGATTTTTATCGACGAGCTGCACACCCTGGTGGGCGCGGGCGGCGCGGAGGGCGCGATCGACGCCTCTAACATTCTCAAACCGGCCCTGTCGCGTGGCGAGATCCAGTGCATCGGCGCCACCACCCTCGATGAATACCGCAAGTACATCGAGAAAGACGCCGCGCTGGCCCGCCGGTTCCAAACCATCAACGTGGAGCCGCCCAGCGTAGACGAGACGATCGAGATTCTCAAGGGGCTGCGCGACAGGTACGAGGCGCATCACCGCGCCAAAATTACCGATGAGGCGCTGGAGGCAGCCGCAAAGCTCTCGGATCGCTACATCAGCGGCCGGTTCCTGCCCGACAAGGCGATCGACCTGATCGACGAGGCGGGCTCCCGGGCGCGGCTGTCGGTCACGACGCTCCCGAAGGACCTGAAGAAGCTTGAGGCCGAGATCGAAGAGTACCGCATGGAGAAGGAAGCGGCCATCAAGAATCAGGACTTCGAGCGGGCCGCCAAGCTGCGCGATGAGGAGAGGCGCGCCAAGGAAGAGCTGAACCGCATGAAGAAGAACTGGAAGGAGTCCAAGTCGGAGATCGATGTGGTGGTGACCGGCGAGGACATCGCGCACATCGTGTCCAAGTGGACGGGCATCCCGCTGCAGCGCCTGGAGGAGAAGGAGACCTCGCGGCTGTTGAAGATGGAAGAGGAAATCCACAAGCGGGTGGTGGGGCAGGACGAGGCCATCAAGGCGATCGCCAACGCCGTGCGCCGCTCGCGCAGCGGATTGCGCAACCCGAGGCGCCCGATCGGCAGCTTCATCTTCCTGGGGCCCACGGGCGTGGGCAAGACGCTGCTGGCGCGCGCGCTCGCCGAGTTCCTCTTCGGCAACCAGGACGCCATGATTCAGATCGACTGCAGCGAGTACGGCGAGAAGTTCAACGTCTCGCGCCTAGTCGGGGCGCCCCCCGGCTACGTGGGCTACGAAGAGGGCGGGCAGCTCACCGAGAAGGTGCGCCGCCGGCCTTACTCGGTGGTGCTCTTCGACGAGATCGAGAAGGCGCACCCGGACGTCTTCAACATCATGCTGCAAGTCATGGAGGACGGCCGCTTGACCGACTCCTTCGGCCGGCACGTGGACTTTCGCAACGCCGTGCTGATCATGACCTCGAACGTGGGCGCGGAGCTGGTGCGCAAGCAGACGACGCTGGGCTTTAAGTCCATCCAGGACGCCGAGACCTTCGAGGCGCTGAAGGCGAAGCTTCTGGATGCGGCCAAGAAAACCTTTCGCCCGGAGTTTGTGAACCGGCTCGATGACATGATCGTTTTCCGCTCGCTCACGCGTGCGGACCTGGAGCGGGTGATCGAGATCGAGTTGCGAGAACTCAAGGAGCGCCTGAAAGACCGGCGCCTGCAGATTCAGATCGAGGACGAAGCCCTGCAGTTCCTGATCGACAAGGGCTACGACCCGGTCTTCGGCGCCCGGCCGATCAAGCGCACCTTGCAGCGCTACATTGAGGACCTGCTCACCGAGGACATTCTGTCGGGCAAGGCCAAGGAAGGAGACACCCTCAAAGCCCGGGTGCAGAATGATGCGCTCGTGTTTGACAAGGTGAACGCCTAACCTGCCGGATGGGGTGAGAGCGCATGTCGATCAACGTCTTCGGATTCGCGGGAAAGCGAAAGGTCCTGGGCCTGACGGGCCTGCTCGAGGAGCTCGGCCACCATTTCCTCACCGTGGTCCACTGGGTGGGCGGGATTTCCCTCCTGCTGGCGAGGGCCGTTCGCACGTTCTTCACGACGCCCCTGCGCACGGCGCTCACGATCGACCAAATGAACAAGATCGGGGTGAACTCCCTGCCGCTCGTGTTTCTGACCTCGCTCTTCACCGGCATGGTGCTGGCCCTGCAGTCCGCCTATCAGCTCCAGAAGTTTTCCGCGATGAAGTTCACGGCGGACCTGGTGTCGCTTTCGGTCACGCGCGAGCTGGGCCCGGTGCTCACGGCCATTGTCGTGGCGGGCCGGATCGGGGCCGCCATGACGGCTGAGATCGGCACCATGCGCGTGACGGAGCAGATCGACGCGCTGCAGTCTTTGGGGGTTGACCCGGTGCGTTATCTGGTGGTGCCGCGCCTGGTGGCGGGCGTGGGCATGCTCCTGGTGCTGTCGATGTACTCCGATTTCATCGGCATGCTGGGCGGCTACCTGGTGGCGGTCTTCAAGCTGGGCTTAAGCTCGGACGTCTACATCAAGCGCACCTTTGACGCCCTCATGTTGAAGGACATCTGGACAGGGCTGTTCAAGGCCACGGTTTTCGGCCTCATCATTTCCATTGTGGGCTGTTACTTTGGATTTCAGACCCGGGGCGGCGCCGAGGGCGTGGGGCGGGCCACCACGATGTCGGTGGTCGCCTCCCTGGTGGGGATCATCGTCATGGATTGCTTCTTCACGGCGTTTTTTTACTTCGTGTTGTGATCGAACTGATCGGGCTCAAGAAGTCGTTTGACCGAAACCAGGTGCTCGACGGGCTGGACCTGACGATCGAAACCGGCGAGACGCTCGTCATCATCGGCCGGTCCGGATGCGGCAAGAGCGTGTTGCTCAAACACATCATCGGGCTCCTGAAACCCGACGAGGGCAAAGTCTCGATCGACGGCCGGGACCTCGACACCTTGAAAGAGGAAGAACTCAACCGGCTGAGGATCAAGATCGGCATGGTCTTTCAGGGCTCGGCCCTGTTCGACTCGCTCAAGGTGGGGGAAAACGTGGCGTTCTCACTGGCCGAACACCGGCGCCTGCCTGCGTCCGAGGTGCGCAGCATCGTGGCTGAGAAGCTGCGCATGGTGGGGTTGACCGGCATCGAAAGCCAGATGCCTGCAGAGCTGTCGGGCGGGATGCGCAAGCGGGTGGCGTTGGCGCGAGCGATCGCGAATGATCCGGACATCATTTTGTACGACGAGCCCACCACGGGCCTGGACCCGATCATGGCGGACGCGATCAACGAGCTCATTGCGCGCTTGAACCGCCAGCTTCGCGTGACCTCGGTGGTGGTGACGCACGACATGACGAGCGCCTACAAGGTGGCTTCTCGCATTGCGATGCTCTATGAAGGAAACATCGTGGGGCTAGGAACGGTGGACCAGATTCGAAACTCCGGTGATCCGGTGGTCCGGCAATTCATCACGGGCAGCTCCGAGGGGCCCATTCCCAGCGTGGGGTGACGAGATGAGCGTTCGAAAACAAAACCCGGAGCTGTTGGTCGGATTTTTCGTCATCCTCGGCTTCGTCATTGTCTCGCTGATCGTGTTTGCCGTGAGCGGGGTGTACTTTTTTCGGCCCGGCTACAAGATGGCCGTGGTCTTCGACAACATCAACGGCATCTGGGTGGGCTCGCCGGTGCGATTTGCGGGCGTGCAGTCCGGCGAGGTGCAGGACGTGGACGTTTTCTACGATGAGCGCACTGGAAAGCCGCAGGCGCGCCTCACCCTCTTCCTGAAGAAGGGCATCGAGATCCGCGAGCGCACGCAGATCTACCTGCGCGGCAGCACGCCGCTTTCGGAAGCGTACCTGGACGTGACCTCCCGGGGCGAGGAGGACGGGCGGGTGCTTCAGCCCGGGGACACCATTTACGGCATTGAGCCGGTGCCCATCGAGATGCTGGTGTCGACGGGCCAGGAGATCGCCACCCAGCTCAAGCAGACGATCATGCACATGAACACGTTCCTGGCCGACGAGGAGGGGCGCCGGGCCCTGCGCGAAACCATTCTGCACCTCTCGCGCATCACGCGCACGCTGGACCGCGCCCTGTCGGGTCGCGAGGCCAACATCCGCCATGCCATCGAAAATCTAGAGGTCTCCACGAATCATTTGAAGACCATCATGCAGCGCGTCGAGGCGGGGGAAGGCACGACGGGAAAACTCGTGTCGAGCGAAGAGTTGTATCAGGAAGTGTTGGAGTTTGTCAGGGACCTGAAGCGGCATCCCTGGAAGCTCTTGAAGAAGGGCAAAGAGGACGACGAGGACAAGAAGAAGGAAGAGGAGAAGAAAGCCCAGGCCGCCCCGACGGCCGAGAAAAAGAAAGGGTGGTTTTAGTGCCGCGGGCCAAGACCCATTTTGTCTGCAGCGAGTGCGGGACCGAGTCGGCTCAGTGGCTGGGCAAATGCCCGGCGTGCGAGAGCTGGAACACGCTGGCTGAACGCGCGCTCGAGGAACCGAGCCTGCCGTTCCGTGCTCCTCCCGGGGAACTGACGCCGGAGGATCGCTTGCGGGTGACGCCGCTCTCGCAGATTTCGCTCGATGACATGAAGCGCTTTTCGAGCGGGTTTGCGGAGCTGGACCGCCTGCTGGGCGGCGGTTTTCTTCCCCAGACGTCCCTTCTCCTGGCGGGGGATCCCGGCATCGGAAAGTCCACCCTCGCGCTGCAAGTGGCTTGCGCCGTGGCGCGCTCGGGCCTGCGGGTCCTGTACGTGGCGGCCGAGGAATCCGTGCATCAGGTCAAGGAACGGGCCGTGCGGATCGGGGCCCAGCACGAGAACCTTTTCCTGGTGGGCGACATCCGCACCAACCGAATTCCCTTGTACGTCGATGAACTCGAGCCGGCCCTGGTCATTGTGGACTCGATTCAAGCCGTCTGCGACGAGCGATTAGCGCAGCTTCCGGGCACGCTCGCGCAGGTGCGCGAAAGCGGCCTGGCGTTGGTGCGCCTCGCGCGCGAGAAGCCGGTGACCCTCGTACTGGTAGGCCACATCACCAAGGAGGGGCAGATCGCGGGCCCCAAGGCCCTGGAGCACTTGGTGGACGTGGTTTTTCAGTTTGAGGGGGACCTCGCGGAGTCGCACCGCCTCATCCGCTCGGCCAAGAACCGGCACGGCGCCACGGGGGAGGTGGCAGTTTTTGAAATGAAACCGGACGGGTTGGCCGAGGTCCGCAATCCATCGCAGGTTTTCTTCAACCCGGAGGATGCGCCTCAGGCGGGCCGGGCCACGGGCGCCCATTTGGAGGGCTCCCGGGCGTTTCTATTCGAGATGCAGGCGCTTGTGGTGCCCTCCAGCTTTGAAACGCCGACGCGCCGGGCCATGGGCGTCTCCTCGAGCCGCGTGGCGCTCTTTCTGGCCGTTTTGGAAAAGAGCCTGGGGATTGGGTTCGGGAAACAAGACGTCTTCATAAAGACGTCAGGCGGTTTGGAAGTCCGCGAGCCGGGTTGTGATCTCGCGCTCGTGGCGGCTGTCCTGTCGAGTGTGCGTAAGACCGCTCTCAGCCCCAAGATCCTGTGGGCGGGCGAGGTGGGCCTGGCGGGCGAAGTGCGCCGCGCGCGAAGCCTGGAGTTGAGGATGCGCGAGGCGGCCCGCCTGGGGGTCGAGCAAGCGGTCGTGCCGGTGGGCACGCCGAGCTTGCCTGGCGGGGAGCTGAAAGTCTTCCAGGCGCGTGGCCTGGAAGACATCTACCGGGAGTTTTTCCGGTAGGCCGTGTTTTATATCCGTACTTGGACGAACATTGACTGAAAGGACGGTAACGTCATGATAGTTCTTCGGGTGTTGTTTTTACTCGCCGCCGGTTGGGCGGGGTACCTCTGGGGAGGGATGGTCCCCTATCTGCCCACGGGCCTGCCCGTATCGAGCGGGGTGTTGGGGGTGGCGCTCGGGCTCATCGCGGGGGGGCTCGTGATCGGCATTGATCTGGTGTTCAAGCGCATCTCCGTGCGCAATTTGATGGCCGTGATGGCCGGGTTGATTCTGGGCTTGGTGCTGAACCTGCTGCTCGGCACGGTGCTGAGACTCACGCCGCTGACCGAGGACGTGGTGCGCGAGATGGGCCTGGTGGGCGCGCTCATCTTCTCTTACCTCGGGGCGATCGTGGTGTTGCGGGGACAGGAAGAGTTTCACCTCCTGATTCCGTTTGTGAAGCTCGACTCCAAGGGCACGCAGGAAGATCTCATTGTCTTGGACACGAGCGTCATCATCGACGGCCGCATCGCCGACATGTGCGAAACCTCTTTTTTGAGCGGCAAGCTCATCATCCCGCGCTTCGTGCTGAAGGAGCTGCAGCTCATCGCGGACTCCGAGGATCCCCTCAAGCGCAACCGCGGGCGGCGCGGCCTGGACGTCTTGAACCGCATCAAAGCCAACCAGCGCATCGAGGTGCGCATTCACGAGACGGATTGGCCTGAAATCCGCCAAGTGGACGCAAAGCTGGTGAAGTTGGGCCAGTTGTTGAGCGCCCGCGTGTTCACCAACGATTTCAATCTCAACAAGGTGGCCGAACTGCAGGGCGTGAAGGTACTCAACATCAACGAGCTGGCGAACGCTCTGAAACCGGTCGTGATGCCCGGCGAAGAGCTCGAGCTCAAGGTCATCAAGGAGGGCAAGGAGGCCGAGCAGGGCGTGGCCTACCTGGACGACGGCACGATGATCGTGATCGACAACGGCAGGCGGCGGATCGGCCAGAACGTCACCGTGATTGTGACCAGCGTGCTGCAGACGCCCGCCGGCCGCATGATTTTTGCCAAGATGCGGGGCGGCCAGTCCTCGGAGCGCTGACGTTTTGGGTGTTCTTGACGGAGGGTGCCAGGTCAAAAGGTGCCAGGTCTTTTCTCCTGTGAGCTGACCTGGCACCTTTTGAGGTGGCACCTTTTGAACCGGCACCGCACCCTTTCCTCATTGTAGTGACGCACTCATGAAAATCGGCGTGGTCATTCCTTCGGCCGGCGCGGGCCGGCGGTTGCGCTTGGGCCGGTCCCCGGGCGTTCGTGGCGTGCCCAAGGCCCTCGTCCCTCTGGCGGGCAGGCCTCTGTTCCGCCATGCCGTGGACCGCCTGGTGCGCCTGAACGGCGTGCGTGAGGTGGTGCTGGCCGTGCCTCGGGGCTTCGCGCCTGCGTTCCGCCGCCACCTGGACAGGCCGGCGGCGGGCGGAGTTCGCATCCGGCTCACGGCGGGCGGCGCCACGCGGGCGGCCTCCGTCTGGCGCGCCTTGAAGCGCTTCTCGTCTTCGATCACCCACGTGCTCGTGCATGACGGCGCGCGGCCGCTCGTCACGGCGCGGGACCTTGCGCGCCTCATAGCGGGCCTGGGCAAGTCCGACGGGGTGGTGCTCGGCCGGCCGGTCGTGCCGACCTTGAAGGAACTCAACGGCCGGCTCGCCGTTTCGCGCACCCTGGACCGCAGCCGCATCTGGGAAGCCGAGACCCCGCAGTTTTTCAAGCGCCCAGCCCTCCTTGCGGCTTTTCGCGCGGCGGGCGGCGAGCGCGCCCAGGCCACGGACTGTGCGAGCCTGATCGAGCGTTGGGGCGGGCGGGTGACGATGCGCGAGGCGCGCGATCCCAATCCGAAAATCACGACATCGTACGATCTTCACGCGGCGGAGGCGCTTCTGGGGACTCCTCTGCGAACAGGCGTCGGGTGGGACGTCCACCGGCTGGTACCGGGCCGCCCGCTATGGATCGGAGGCGTGAAAGTGCCTTTCGAGCGGGGCGCCCTAGGCCATTCGGACGGAGATGTTCTCCTTCACGCGCTCACCGACGCACTTCTGGGAGCGGTCGGCGCGGGGGACATCGGCGAAAAGTTTCCCGACACCTCCCGGCGCACCCTGGGCCTGGCGAGCGCGAAGATGCTCGGAGCGGCAGCGCGGGAACTCACCCGGCGCGGCTGGAAGCCGGCGAGCGTGGACGCCGTCGTGATCTTGGAGCGACCGCGCCTGGCGCCCTACAAGGACCGCATGCGCCGCCTGGTCGCGCGCCTGCTTGACCTTCCCACCGAGGCGGTCAGCATCAAGGCCAAGACCGCCGAAGGGCTGGGCGCCGTGGGGCGGGGCGAGGCCCTAGAGGCGCAGGCCGTGGCCACAGTGGTCAGGAACCTTTCATGATCCGCGTTCGGTTCGCGCCCTCGCCGACAGGCCGGTTGCACCTGGGCAACATGCGCACCGCGCTCTTTAATTTCCTGTTCGCCCGCCGCCACGGCGGGACCTTCATCCTGCGCATCGAGGACACCGACCTGGAGCGCGTCGAGCCCCGGTGGGTGGACGCGGTCCTGGAGGACCTGCGCTGGTTGGGCCTCGAGTGGGATGAGGGGCCCGACAAGGGCGGTGCGCACGCGCCTTATTTGCAGTCGGCGCGCACGGCCCTCTATGAGGACACCTTGCGCAAGCTGGAGCGTGACGGCCATGCGTATTCCTGCTACTGCACCGAGGAGGAGCTCGCGGCGCGCCGCGAGGAGGCCGCGCGGCGCAACCTGCCGCCCCGCTACGACAACCGCTGCCGAACCTTGAGTGCCGAGGAGCGCCGCCGGCGGGAGTCTGCGGGCGTGCGGCCGGTCGTGCGCTTTCGGATCGACACGCCCCTCCTGACTATCCATGACGAGGTGAAGGGCGACGTCACGTTTGACCTCGATCAAATGGTGGGGGATTTTGTGATCCGGCGCGCCGACGGGCGGCCCACGTTTCACCTCGCCGTGTGCGTGGACGACGCGCTCATGAGCATCACGCACGTGATCCGCGGCGATGACCACCTCTCCAACACGCCGCGCCATGTCTTGATTTTCAAAGCGCTGGGTTATGTGCCGCCCAAGTTCGCGCACATACCCTTGACGCTCGGGCCCGGCGGGGAGCCGTTGTCCAAGCGCCTGGGCGCCGTGTCGATCAGTGAGTACCGCCGGCAGGGGGTTCTTCCCGATGCGCTCCTGAACGCCATGGCGCTCCTGGGCTGGTCGCCGGGGGACAACCGCGAGTTCATGACGCGCGCGGAACTGATTGAAGCGTTTTCACTTGAGCGCGTGACGAAAGCGTCGGCCA
>CAZPNG010000086.1:0-12730 GCA_964587845.1 uncultured bacterium
TTCAAATCTCTCCGGCCGCACCACTTGTGTTGAGCGCCGACACAGAGGAGCTGTGCCAGGTCTCGTTGGCTTTCGGCCCAAAGATGGGAGAGACCTGGCACGTATTTGAAAGTTTAGGCGGGTGTAGCTCAGTTGGTAGAGCACAACCTTGCCAAGGTTGGTGTCGCCGGTTCGACCCCGGCCACCCGCTCCAGTTGCGTGTACATGAAAACCTCCATCAAAACCACAAAATCCTGTGAGCTCACGATCTCCGTGCGCTTGGAAGGCGAGCGCGTGCGGGAAGCCGTGGAGCACGCTTACGGCCACATTAGTAAGCACGCGCGCGTGCCGGGCTTTCGGCCGGGCCGTGCGCCCCGCAACGTTCTGGAGATGCGCTTTCGGGACGAGGCCCGCGAGCAGGCGGTCAAGGACCTGATCCGCGAAAGCATCGGGGAAGCCCTTAAGGCGCATGAGGTGTCGACCATCGGGTATCCGGCGGTGAGCGAGGTCGCCTTCAAAGAGAATCAGCTCGACTACAAAATCGTGGTCGAGGTCGCACCAGAGATCAAGAAGATCCGCTACAAGGGTCTGAAGGCCAAGCGCGAGACGGTCAAGCTTCAGGACCAGAACGTTGAGGAGCTCCTCAACCGCTACCGTGAGCAGCACGCGCGCTTCAAGCCCGTCGAAGACCGAGGGGCGCAGTTGGGGGATTACCTGATCAGTGACTACGAACTGCACGTGAACGGCTCCACGATCGACTCCCGGAAGGGCGACTGGTTCGAGCTGGCCGAGAAGGAATACTTGCAGGGCTTCAGCGCTCAGCTTGTAGGAGCGCGGGCAGGGGAGTCCCGCAAGGTATCGGTCAAGCTGCCGCAGGACTTTCCGAAGCCCGAGGTGCGTGGCAAGGACGCTTTCTTCGACCTCAGTATCCGCGAGATCAAGTTGAAGGAGCTCCCCGAGCCCACGGACGAGTGGGCCAAGGAGGTGGGAGCTTTCCAAACGCTAGCAGAATTCAAAGAAAAGCTTCGCCAGGACCTTCAGAGATCAAAGGACCGGGAGGCGGAGGTGGTTTTTGAAAAAAAGCTGCTCGAAGACCTCGTGAAATCGACCAAGTTTGACGTCCCGCGCGGCGCGGTCGAACGGCGGCTTGCTTCCCTGGTGGAGGAGGGGGGCCGGACCCTGGCCCTGCAGGGCTTTGGCGAGGAGGCCGTCGCCAAGCGCAAGACCGAGCTGGCCGAGCGCCTGCGCCCCGAGGCGGAGCGCCAGGTGCGAATCGCGTTTCTTCTGGAGGAAGTGGCGCGCCTTGAAAATCTCACGGCCACCGACGGGGACCTTGAGAACCGCTACGTGGAATTGTCCGAACGATTCAAGCAGCCCGTCGAGAAGGTCCGGGATTATTACCGGGCTCACGGAGACGAGGATGTGCTGCGACAAGAGATTCTGAACGAGAAAGCTTTTCAGTTTGTGAAGGAAAACGCCAATGCCAAATAGGAGGCACCGATGAGCTATCTCGTACCGATGGTCATTGAAACGACAGGCCGGGGCGAGCGCGCCTACGACATTTACTCGCGGCTCTTGAAGGACCGGATCGTGTTTATCGGCACCCCCATCGACGACACCATTGCGAACCTCATCATCGCGCAAATCCTGTTCTTGCAGATGGAAGAGCCGGACAAGGACATCAACATTTACGTCAATTCGCCCGGGGGCTCGGTGACCGCGGGCCTGGCCATCTACGACACCATGCAGTTCGTCAAGTGCGACGTGAACACCTACTGCGTGGGCATGGCCGCATCCATGGGCGCGGTGCTGCTGGCGGCCGGCACAAAGGGCAAGCGTTACTCGCTGCCGCACTCCCGTGTCATGATCCACCAGCCGTGGGGCGGCGCTCAGGGCACGGCGTCCGACATCAGCATTCAAGCCAAGGAGATCCTGAAGATCAAGGAGCAACTGAACATCATCCTGGCGAAGCATACGGGCCAGCCGATGGAAAAGATCGAGAAGGACGCCGACCGAGACTTCTACATGTCGGCGGAGGAATCGAAAGCTTACGGGCTTGTGGACCACGTGATTCAGTTCAGGAGCGACATCAAGGAGACGAAGAAATAACCATGCGCCAGGAAGTCCTTCTCACGCCCGGGCCGACGCCGGTTCCTCCGGAGGTTTTAGCGCGCTTCGCGGAGCCGATTTTTCATCATCGCACGGAGCGGTTTCAGAAAATCTTTGCGAGCGTCTCCGAGCGCCTCAAGCCCGTCTTCCGCACGCAGTGTCCCGTTTACGTTTTGACCGGCTCGGGCACGCTCGCCATGGAGGCGGCTGTCACCAACTTCTTTTCGCCGGACGATACGGTGCTTACGGTGAGCGCCGGCAAGTTCGGCGAGCGGTGGACCGAGCTGGCGAACGCGTTTGGCCTGAAGGCGGTCGAGCTCAAAGCGCCCTACGGCGAGGTGGTGGCTGCCGCCGCCGTTGAGGAAGCCCTCAAGGCCAACCCCCAGATTCGAGGGGTCTTTTCCACTCTGTGTGAGACCTCCACCGGTGTGGTGTTCGACATCGCGGGGATTGCGAAGGCGACGAGGGGACGCGACGTGCTGCTCGTCGTGGACGCCATCAGCGGGCTGGCGGCCGACCGCCTGGAGACCGACGCCTGGGGCGTGGACGTGGTCGTGTCCGGCTCTCAAAAGGGGCTGATGATCCCGCCGGGCCTTGCATTCATCAGTGTGAACGAAAAGGCCAAGCGCTTCATGGAGCGCGCCCGCCTGCCGCGTTATTATGTAGATCTGCGGTTTTATGAGCGAGCGGCCAAGGACAACGACACGCCGTTCACGCCGGCGCTCACGTTGATCGTGGGCTTGGATGAGGCCTTGAAGCGAATCGAAAAGGTGGGGCTAGAGGCGTTGTTGAGCGACCAGGAGCTGCACGCCGGCGCGGTGCGCCGCGCGGCGAAGGCCCTGGGGCTGGAGCTCTTTGCCAAGCACCCTTCGTGCGGGGTGACGGCCCTTACGGTCCCTCCTCAAGTGGACGGCAGCAAGCTCGTGAAGATCATGGCCGAGCGCCACGGCGTTCGCGCCGCAGGAGGCCAGGGTGAGATGAAGGGCAAGCTGGTGCGCATCGCGCACATGGGTTTCATTCAACGCCACGACCTTGAGCAGGGCTTGGAGGCGCTGGAACAGGGCCTGATCGGCCTGGGCTACCCGGCGCGCCGCGGGGCGGGGCTGGAGGCCTTCCGGCAGGCGCTGGCAGGCGCAACGCTCAAGGCGGACGCCGGCAAGGTGCCCCAGGGAGGGACACGATGAAACTGCTCGTCGCCGACCCCTTGGAGAAGAAGGGCCTCAAACTGCTCGAAAGGCAAAAAGACATTCAGGTCGACGTCAAACTCGGCCTCACGAGCGCCGAGTTGAAACAAGTGATCAAGAACTACGATGCCGTGATCGTGCGCAGCGGCACCCAGCTCACGCGCGACATCTTGCGGGCAGCCAAGAAACTCAAAGTAATCGGCCGGGCGGGCGTGGGCGTGGACAACGTGGACTTGGAAGAGGCCACGCGCTTGGGCATCCTCGTGATGAACACCCCGGAAGGCAATACCGTGTCGACCGCGGAGCACACCCTGTCCATGATTCTCTCCATGGCGCGCAAGATCCCGCAGGCCCATGCCTCGCTTCGGCGCAACGAGTGGAAGCGCAAGGCCTTTCTGGGCATGGAACTCGCCGGGAAAACGCTCGGCATCATCGGCTTTGGCCGCATCGGCCGGGAGGTAGCCAAGCGCGCGGCTGCGTTCGGCATGGCTATCCTTGTCTACGATCCGTTCATTTCGAAAGAACAGGCCAAGCGCTTGGACGTCTCCGGCGCATCCTTGAAGGCCGTCCTGAAGCGCTCGGACATCATCACCCTGCACCTGCCGCTCACGAAGGACACGCATCACCTTCTCAACGAGGCGGCGTTCAAGCAGATGAAGAGGGGCGTGCGCATCGTCAATTGCGCTCGCGGGGGCATTGTGGACGAGCGGGCGCTGTGTGAAGCCATCCAATCGGGGATCGTCAAGGGGGCCGCCCTGGATGTCTTCGAGCACGAGCCGCCGAACGGCAATCCCTTGCTCACCTTCGAGGAAGTGGTGGCCGTGCCGCACTTGGGAGCGAACACCGAAGAGGCGCAGGAAAACGTTTCGCTGGCGGTGGCCGAGCAGGTGCTGGACGCCCTGCGCAACAAGGAGATCAAAAACGCCGTCAACATGCCGTCCCTCGATGCCGAGACGCGCAAGTTCCTGAAGCCCTGGCTGCGCCTGGCCGAGCGCATGGCCAATTTCTCAACGCAGCTTTTCGGCGGCGGGGTGCAGCGAGTCGAGATCACGGCTTCGGGCGAGGTGGCCCAGCGCAACCTCACGGTCGTTACATTGGCCGCCTTGAAGGGGCTCCTCGCGCCCATCTGCGGGCCGGAAGTCAACGAGGTGAATGCGCGGGCGGTGGCTACGGAGCGGGGCATGGAGGTCAAGGAATCCACAGTTTCGCGCCTGGGCGCGTTTACCAATGCGCTGTCGGTCGCGACGGTTTCCGAGCGGGGCACGAATCTGATCGTGGGGACGCTCTTTGAAAACCAAACCCCGCGCCTGGTGAGGGTCAACGAGTTTTACGTCGACGCTCACCCGGAAGGCATCATGCTGGTGCTGCGCAACGAGGACAAGCCGGGCTTCGTGGGCGAAATCGGCACGCTCCTGGGGAAACACAAGATCAACATCGCGGAAATGAACCTGGGCCGCACCAAGGCCGGGCAGTCGGCGTTCACCGTCATCAACACGGACCAGGACATCCCCGCGCCGGTGCTTGAGGAGATCCGCCGCCTCGAGAAGGTCATCGATGCGCGCGTCGTGCGCCTCTAAGGCCGCTCGGACAGGCCGCGATGCCAAACATCATTCTCGTAGGCGCGCAGTGGGGCGATGAGGGCAAGGGAAAGATCATTGACCTCCTCACCGAGAAAAGCGACATCATCGTTCGCTTCCAGGGCGGAAACAACGCCGGCCACACGGTGCGCTTTGAGAACGAAAAGTTTGTCCTGCACCTGATCCCCTCGGGGATCCTACGGCCCGGAAAGATTTGTCTTTTGGGTAACGGGGTCGTGGTGGACCCCGACGCGCTCTTTGAGGAAATCCGCACGCTTGAAGCCAAGGGCATCCGCACCGCCAAGCGGGTCTTCGTCAGCGAGCAGGCCCACCTGATCTTCCCCTACCACAAGCAGCTCGACCGGCTGCACGAGGAGGCCAAGGGAAGGCAGAAGATCGGCACCACCCAGCGGGGCATCGGGCCTTGTTACGCCGACAAGGTGGGGCGCACGGGGATTCGCATCGCGGACCTCTACGACCTGCCGTCGCTGCGCAAGCGCCTTGCCGCGATTGTGGCTGAGAAGAACAAGCTGCTTCGCAACGTCTATGGCGTGCGGGGGGCATCCTTTCACGACATCCTGCGCGGGGTGATGCGGTATCGCACGCGCCTGCTCGCCATTGCTCTCAACACGGCCTTGTTTCTCAATCAGGCGATCCGGCGCGGGAAGCGCGTTCTCTTTGAGGGCGCGCAAGGCACCCTCCTGGACGTCGATCACGGCACGTATCCTTACGTGACCTCGTCCAACACCTCCGCCGGGGCCGCGCTCACGGGCACCGGCATCGGGCCCACGGCAGTCCATGAAGTGATGGGCGTGCTGAAGGCCTACACGACGCGTGTCGGGGAAGGGCCGTTTCCCACGGAGTTTGAGAAAGTTTTGATGGAGAAGATCCGCGACGTGGGGGAGGAGTACGGCGCCACCACCGGCCGCCCGCGCCGCTGTGGCTGGTTTGACGCCGTCATCGCGCGCCACGCCGTGCTCGTGAACGGGTTGTCGAAACTTGCGGTCATGAAGCTGGACGTCCTGGATTCTCTCCCCGAGGTGAAGATTTGTGTCGGCTACCGGCACCGGGGACGCCGTCTCAACAGCTTCCCCGCCAATGTTCAGACCTTAAGCGAAGTCACGCCCATTTACGAAACGCACCCCGGCTGGCGCGCGCCCACGATCCACGCCCGCCGCTTTCGCGATCTGCCGCCTCGGGCGCGCGCCTACGTCAAGCGCCTCGAGCGAATCCTCGCCGTGCCCATCTCCATTCTCTCGGTCGGCTCGAAGCGCAACCAGACGATCTTCCTATGAGCGCCAGGCGACACGAGGCCCCCTTCGATCCCGCACGCTTGCCGGCCCACGTGGCCATCATCATGGACGGCAACGGCCGCTGGGCGCGCAAGCGCCGGCTGCCCCGCATCTGGGGCCATCGGGAGGGAGCCAAGCGCGTCGATGAAGTGGTGCGAGCGGCGCGCGAGCTGGGTGTTCGGTATCTCACGCTGTACTCGTTTTCGAAAGAGAACTGGAGCCGGCCCAAGGAGGAGGTCAGGTTTTTGATGGACCTCCTGGAACGCTTTCTCGTCACGAAGCTCCCGAAAATGAAGAAAAACGGCGTGCGGTTCAACGTCATCGGCGATCCCGAGGACCTGCCGGCGCGTGTGCGTCGAGCGATCGAGCGCTCGCGGCGCGAGACGCGCGAGAACACGGCGCTCACCCTGACCCTGGCCTTAAGCTACGGGTCGCGCTTTGAAATCGCGCAGGCGGCGCAGGCGGCGGCGCGGGACGTGGCGGCCGGCCGGCTCGCGCCCGAAGCGATCACGCCCGAGCGGTTCGCGAGCTACCTCTACACCAAGGACCTTCCGGATGTGGATCTCTTGATTCGCACCTCCGGGGAGCTGCGCATCTCGAACTTTCTGCTCTGGCAAATTTCTTATGCGGAGATCTACGTCACCCAAACCCTCTGGCCTGCCTTCGGCCGCCCAGATTTTATGCGAGCCCTGGCCGAGTTCGGCAACCGCGAGCGGCGCTTCGGCCGGACCGCGCCGCTCGCGGGCGTTGAGGAGAACCTGGACGCATGGAAGCAACCAGCGGCACGGTCTTGAACGAACGCTTCAAGGTGGGGCTTCTCCTCGTGGCCTCCTCGGTCTTCGGCATTTTCTTCGCGCCCGTGTGGGTGTTCGTGGGGATCGTGGAAGCCTTCACGCTGGGTGGCCTGGCCGAGTACTTCGCGATGGCCGAAAGAAAGGGCGTACGGGTCAACAAGACTCTCGGTCTGTTTTACGGGGCCCTGTTGCCGCCGGCTGCCTATCTTCCCGGCGAGCCGCTGATCCTGGTCATCGCGCTCCTGAGCCTGTTCGTGTACAACTTCCACCGCAACTTAAAAGAGCAGGCTTTGCTCTCCAGCGCGGTGACCCTTTTCGGGATCGTGTACGTGGCGTGGACATTCTCGTTTCTGGTGCGAATCCGCGAGCTTCCCAACGGCGCGCTGTGGGTCTTCTTCACGGTCTTCGTGACCAAGATGGGGGACACGGCCGCGTTCTTCGTGGGGCGCGCCTTCGGCCGCCACAAGATCATGGAGCACATCAGCCCCCGCAAGTCCGTGGAGGGAGCCGTGGCTTCCTTTGTGGCGTCCGTGATCTCGGCCGTCGCCTTGAAGGCAGTCCTTCACGCGCCGCCGGTTGCGCACTTGCTTGCCCTTGGGGTTCTCATCGGCATTCTGGGCCAGTTGGGCGACTTGGCCGAGAGCCTCATCAAGCGCGACACCGGCGTGAAAGACTCCGGCGCCTTGCCGGGGCTGGGGGGTGTTCTGGACGTGATCGATAGCCTTCTTTTCACCACCCCGGTGGTGTACGCCTACGCCACCACCTTTTACAAGATCCTGGCATGAGCGCACTTCCCAAGCTAAAGGTACCAGGTACCTTTAGTTGTCCGGAGACCCGCCCGAGAGCGGCTCAGCGCGCCATCGCCATCTTCGGATCGACCGGCTCGATCGGCTCGAACGCCTGCGAGGTGGCGTACCGGCACCGCGAGACGTTTCGCGTGAAAGTGCTCGCCGCGCGCCGCAACTGGCGCCGGCTTGCCGAGCAAGCCAGGCGGCTCGGCCCGGACGTTGTCGTGTTGCTGGAGGACGCGGGGGCCCGCGAACTTGAGCGATCGTTTTCCGGAAGGTCTCGCAAGCCGAAAATCTGGACGGGAGAAGCGGGTCTGAAGGATGCGGCCCGCCTGCGGGGCGTTGACGTGGCGCTCTTTTCGATGGTGGGCGCCCAGGGGCTTCCTTACATCCTCGAGGCCATCCGTTCAGGCACGCACGTGGCGATCGCCAACAAGGAGCCCATCGTGATGGCAGGCGAGTGGCTGCGGGCGGAAGCCGCGCGAGCGGGCGTTGAAATCCTGCCCGTGGACAGCGAGCATTCGGCCATCTGGCAGTGCCTGCACGGAGCGTCGGCCGGAAGCCTCAGTCGCATCATCCTCACCTCGACCGGAGGCCCTTTCCGCTCGAGGCCCTTGTCGTCCTTTGGACGCATCACCCCCCGCGAAGCGTTGCGGCACCCCCGCTGGCGGATGGGCCCCAAGATCACCGTGGATTCCGCGACCTTGATGAACAAGGGGCTGGAAATCATCGAAGCCTCGCGCTTGTTCGGGGTCGGAGAATCCCAGGTGGACGTCCTGGTGCACCCGGAGGCCATCGTGCATTCACTCGTGGAGTTCGTCGACGGCTCGCACCTGGCGCAGCTTGCCGTCCCCGACATGAGGATTCCTATTCAGTACGCGCTCTCTTACCCGCGTCGGCTCGCCGGAATGTGTCAGCCGCTCGACCTGGCGCGGCTCGGCAGCCTGCATTTCGAACGGGCCGAGGCGCGGCGCTTCCCGGCGCTTGCCCTTGCGCGCCGCGCGGCCCGCGACGGGCGAACGGTTCCGGCCGTTCTCAACGCTGCCAACGAGGTGGCCGTGGAACTTTTTCTCACCTGTCAGATCAGGTTTCCCGACATCGTGCGGCGCACGGAACGCGTCCTGTCGCGCCATTCACCGCCCCGCATCACCACGCTGGACGCCATCTTCGAAGCCGACCGCTGGGCGCGCGAGGACGCCCGGCGCCCATGAACCAAGCCCTGAGTACGGTCTTGTCGGGTCTCGCAACGCTCTTCGTGCTGGGCCTCCTCATCTTCATTCACGAAATGGGGCATTTCATCGCGTGCCGCTTGACGGGCATCCGTGTGGAGAAGTTCTCCATCGGATTTGGCCGTGAGCTCCTCACCTTCGAGAAATCTGGAACCCGATACGCCCTGAGCCTCATCCCGTTCGGAGGCTTCGTGAAGCCGGCAGGAGAGTCCCATGAGGACTTTGAGGAGGGCGGCAGGAGCCCCGAGCCGACGGATTTCATTTCCAAGGGCGTGGGGGAACGGGCCTTTGTAATCGTGGCCGGAGCGAGCATGAACTACCTGCTCGCCTTTTTCCTCTTCACGGCCCTTTTTGTCCTGGGCAAGCCGACGCTTGCCCCGGTGATCGGAGCCCTCAAGGAGGGCTTCCCGGCGGCCCGCGCCGGCGTGGCCGTGGGCGACCGGATCCTGGCCGTGAACGAGACACCCGTGGCCAGTTGGTCGGACTTGACGGACGTGATCCTTCAAGCCCCTGCGAGCGAGATCCGCCTGCGCTTGTCACGCGAGGGCGCTGAGCAGGAGGTGGCGGTGCAAGCCGAGGTTGAACAAGGGGAGACCGCGTTCGGCGAGACGCGCTCTGTCAAGCGCATCGGGATCCTCCCGGCCGATGTCTACATTGAGGAACGCTACGCTCTGCCCGGCGCCATCCGGGAGGCCGCCCGCACCCAGTGGGAGTTCACCTGCTTGACGTACAGCGCGCTGTGGCGCATGGTGACCGGCCGCCTGTCGCCCAAGACCTTGAGCGGCCCTCTGGGCATCCTGGTCATGACAAGCCGCAGCGCGAAGATGGGCTTCTCGTATCTCCTGTACATGACCGCCGTCTTGAGCCTCTCACTGGCCATCTTCAACCTGCTGCCTTTCCCGGCCCTCGACGGGGGGCACCTGGCTTTCCTGGCCGTGGAGGCCGTGCGCCGCCGGCCCGTGAGCCGCGCCATCATGGAGCGCTCGACCCAGGTTGGGTTCCTCCTCCTCATGCTTCTCATGGTTTTCGTCCTGTACAATGATCTCGTGCGCCTGGAGGTTTTCGACCGCATCAACTCGCTGATTTCCTCCAAGGGCTGACCTGTGCGCTGGAGCCGATCGTTCATCCCCACGTTGCGCGAAGACCCGAAGGACGCGGAGTCCGCCAGCCACCGCCTGATGTTGCGCGCGGGCCTGGCTCGGCAGTTGGGGGCGGGCCTTTACAGCTTCCTGCCCGTCGGCTTGCGCGTCCTGGCCCGCCTCGAAGCCTTGATCCGCGAGGAAATGAACCGCGCGGGCGCCCAGGAGCTCCTGCTGCCGGCATTGCACCCCGCCGAGCTTTGGAAGACGAGCGGCCGCTTCGAGGCGCTTGGCGAGGACAAGTTCGCCTTCGAGAACCGATTCGGCCAACTTTATGTCCTGGGCCCGACGCACGAGGAAGTGGTGACGGACCTCGTGGCGCGAACCGTGCAATCCTACAAAGACCTGCCGCTCACCCTCTACCAGATCCAAACCAAGTTCCGGGATGAAAAGCGCCCGCGCTTCGGAATCATTCGCGCCAAAGAGTTCATCATGAAGGACGCCTACAGTTTTGATGCCGATGAGAAGGGCTTGGAAGAAAGCTACCGCAAGATGTACGGCGCCTACGAGCGCGTGTTCTCCCGCGCCGGGGTGGAGGCGATCGCGGTGGAAGCAGACTCAGGGGTGATGGGCGGCTCGGGCTCGCACGAGTTCATGGCGCGCGTGCCGTTCGGAGAGGACATCATCGTTTCCTGTCCGGCTTGCTGCAGCTCGGCGTCCCGCGAGATCGCTCGCAGGGCGGCGCGCGAGACAAGGCCTTCCGGGCGCTCGAGCGTGCCGTCGAAAGAGCTCTTCGACACCCCCAACCTCAGAACGATCGAAGAGCTCCAGAAGGCCTACAAGATATCACCCGAGCAGATGATCAAGACGCTGATTTACCTGGCCGACGGCAAGCCCCTGGCCGTTTTGGTGCGGGGCGACCACGAGGTTTGCGAGGCCAAGGTGCGGCGCCATCTGGGCACGACGAACCTCTTGCTGGCAGGAAAAGAGGAAATCGAGCGCGTCACACAAGCGCCCGTGGGATTTGCCGGTCCGGTGGGCTTGTCGGGGATCCCATGCCTTGCCGATTTTGACGTGGCGGCGATCGAAGACGGCGTGACCGGCGCCAACCAAAAGGACAAGCACTTGAGGCACGTTGTGCCGGGCCGCGATTTTGAAGTCGGGGAGGCAACGGACTTGCGCTATTGTCTAGACGGAGACGTGTGCCCTGCCTGCAAAAAGCCCTTGAAGCTTGAGCGGGCGCTCGAGGTGGGCCATGTCTTCAAACTTGGGACCCGCTACACGAAGCCCTTCGAGGCCTCGTTCCGGGACGAGTCGGGGGAGCGGCGCACGATCATCATGGGTTGCTACGGCATCGGCGTCACACGGCTCCTGGCCGCCGTGATCGAGCAGCACCACGACGAGCGGGGCATCACCTGGCCGCGCACGGTGGCGCCCTTCGACGTGGAGATCGTCACCTTGAATGAGAGCCATGCGCCCACGCGAGAAGCCGCAGCCAAGCTGTATGAAGTGCTGCGCTCCGGCGGCCTGGAGGTGCTCTATGACGACCGCGACGAGCGCGCCGGGGTCAAGTTCAACGATGCGGATCTCCTGGGCGTGCCCCTCAGGGTCGTTCTGAGCGAGAAAACGCTCGCTTCCCAGAGCTTTGAGCTCAAAGCGCGAAGCCAGAAGGAAGCTCACCTGCATCCTTTGGCGGAAGCGAGGACGGTGATCGGCGATGCGCTTCGCTAAGCGCGGGCTTGGGGCAGCCACACTAGTGAGTGCCGGCCTGAGCTGGAGCGGGTGCGC
Source organism: uncultured bacterium (assembly GCA_964587845.1). Taxonomy (GTDB): domain Bacteria; phylum Omnitrophota; class Omnitrophia; order Omnitrophales; family CAZPNG01; genus CAZPNG01. Next base: position 11,820 of record CAZPNG010000086.1, read on the forward strand.
AGGGCTCAACGCGCCGTTCCTGCTCGTGGCCATGCTCCTGTCCTTTGTCTTCCAGCTCGTGTGGTTCGCCATCTCGTTGCCCATCCGCCTCCTGCCCCTGGCCATCAAATACGCGCCGCTGGCGCTGTTCTTTGTCGAGGGGACGCCCGAGACGCCCTTGTATCTCGCCATGGCCGACCGGGTGGTGTTCGAGGACGTGGGGAGTGACATGCCCATGACCTGTTTCCGTTTCACCCTGGAGGCCGATCAGATTCCTCACCTGGGCATTCAAGAAGGTAAGCTCCTGCTACTCGACAGGAGTCGAAACGTGCCCCGGGAAGCCCTTCCACAGGTCTGGAACGCCCTGCAAACCAAGCCGGGCGCGGTGTGGGTGGAGCGCGCTCTGGCGCGCCGCCTGCGCCGAGAGCACCGGTTGGCCTGGCGAAGCCTTCCGCCCGCCCGCAGGACCCGCCGCCGCGGGGCTTGACACGCCCTCCCAGCTATTGTAAAATAAGCACTGTCTTTTTCGCTTTTAATTAAGTTCCTGTCCGGGGCGAAGGAGACCCATGGCTGACACACCAGAGGCCGTTTTGGCCGCTTTTCTGCGAACCGACCGCAACGAGGTCCGCCTCAGGCTGCGCACCTTCCGGGGTCAACAGTACCTGGATCTGCGCACCTTTTTCCTCCCCAAGGACTTTGCCGAGATGGTGCCCACCAAACGCGGCATCCAGCTCCCGCTCGACGTCCTGCCGGAGCTCCTGACGGCCCTCGGCCGCGCCCAGGAGTACCTACAGCTGGAGGCCGGGGCCAAGTAAGCAGCGTCTAGCGGGGGGGTCTGGCGCGGGTCGGGAAGGTGAGCGGCGCAAGGTCGCGCGAAGGGCTTGTCGAGGCGTGGCGAGGGCATGGATGCCCGAGCAGCCGAAGACTAGAGC
>CAZPNG010000087.1:0-7158 GCA_964587845.1 uncultured bacterium
AAATCCTCACCCCCTCCCGCAGTTTCCGAGAAGAATTATAACACCCATGCCCAGACGCTGCAACCGGTTGCGTGGTCGCACTGTCCGCCGGCCACAGGTGCTCCTTCCTAAAGATCGACCTCCCTGCCCATTCCTTTACCCTCCTCGGTCGGGGCCCCGGCCCCTTTATACGCGTCCCCTTCACTTCGGGGCCCTGCCCAAATCGGCCCCGCATCAATCGGTGCCAGGTCTTATTTATTGACCTGGCTCCGTACCAGTTGTCCGGACGACCTGGCACCCTACCAGTCGTCCGCTTTAAGAGCCCCGGTCAAACCGGATCGGCACCTTCAAGCGCAGCTCCTCGACATCGAGCGTGGACGGAATCGGGGGCATGGGAGAAGCTCCGCGCACCGCCTCGAGCGCCCCGGAATCCAGCTCCCGCTCGCCCGAGCTTTTCTTCAGTTTGACGGATCGCACCTCCCCGTCCCGCCGGAGAGTAAAAGAAATCTGCACCTCGCCTGTCAGTCCGCGCTCCAGCGCGGCGCGGGGATACGCTGCGTGGTCTCGGATCGCGCGAGACAATATCGCGTAGTAATCATAGAAATAAGCGCTCACCCGCTCGTCGGTCAGGTCCAGGTTCTCAACCACCGAGAAGTCGGGCGGCTTTTCAACGGGGTTTGCCTGCGCCGGATCCGCACGAGGGACCGGCTTGGCTGCCACGGGCGCTGGTTTTGAAAGGGACGGTACGAGGGCGGTTCGCTGCGGTTCCTTCTTCGTCCAGATGGCGCCCTTCGAAGGCACATAGGTGCGGATCACGGCGCCGGGAGCCCTGCCCGAAGGCGCCGTGGCCTCCGCGGTTTGATAGTAGACCAGCTTCATGCGAGTTAATGCGGGAAGGCGGCGCCCCTCAGGCCTCGAGAAGATCAGGCGGTCAAAACCCGTCGCAAAGGAGGCGTGCAACGCAACCGAAGTCGAGAGCGAGAGAACTGCAATGCGGTCAAGACGCACGGCCGCGGGCCTCCAAAGCCAGGAGCCGGCGTTTCCAGGAACGCCCCCACGCGTAGCCGCCCGGCTCTCCGTCGCCCCGCACCACCCGGTGGCACGGTACGAGAAGGGCAAGACGGTTGGAGGCCAGGGCCTGCCCGCAGGCACGGCCGGCCCCGGCGGATCGGAGCCGTCGAGCTAACCATCCGTAGGAACGCACCTGGCCGACCGGGATTTTGAGTGTGCTGCGCGCGACTGAGCGAGCAAAAGGTCGAAGGGTTGAGAGATCGAGCGGCAGGCGCGGCCAAGCAGGGCGGCCGGTGCGCAGGTACCTCATCAGGCCGGATTCAAGGCGCGAAAACCACCGGCGCACCTGGCTCGGCGCGCGAACGGATGCAACTGGGGCTTCTGACCGAAGCGCGCTTGACCCTCCCGGGCGAAGCTCACGGATGCCCGTTCTCGAAGCAACGGCCTTCCAGCAACCCCAGGGAGTTTGGAGGGTGCAACCATAGAGGATTGAGCCCGCGCCCCTGAAGTCCGGGCTTTCTTCAGAGGTTCTGCGGCCGCGTCCCGCTCGCCTCTTCGCGAGCCAGCTCACTGGTCGGCGCTTCCCCGTTCAGGGGTCGGGGCAGAAAAACAAAGGGACATGAAATCTCCGCGCTCCAACGCGCGCGCGTTTCGCTTGGGACTTCAACCGGAACTCCCCGATGATACACCACGCCGCGCTCATCTTCTACGTACAAAAACGGGCCCGCGTAGATCGCATGGTCCCCACGCCACACCTCCTGCAGCCGCGAGGAGGTGCGCGCCTTGGGCCGCTCCTCATCAAGCCTGAGAGCAGGCAGATCAGCCGAGATGGCGAAGGACGGACGGTAGGAGGCCAGATCCAGGAGAGCCATGCCAGGCGAATCCACCCGCTTCGTGCGGCCTCGCACGTAGATCATTCCGTCTTCGGCCTTCGCTTTCTGAAACGGCCCCCGATAACAAACGTATCGGGCCTTCTGAGAGCGGGTCGCCTCCTCGGACAGGCGGCAGGCATGAAACGTCGCCACCACGTACTGCCGGCTGTCCAGCGAGCGCCAGACCACCGCTTCACGGACACGCACGGCCCGGAAGCTGACTCCGGACAGAAGACTGAAAACCGAGCTGAACGACTCGCTCACGGAAACAAATCGGCCCGCGAGGGCCGCGTTTGACCTGACGTACATGGGATTCTCACGCTCGCAAACCACTTCGGTCAGCACAAGCTCTCCGCCGGGCGCCAGCACCCGGAACGCCTCGCTGGCCGCGAGCTCCCGATCGTCCGTCTGAGTCAGCTCAAAGGCCGCAATGACCCGCTGGAACATGCCTTCGCGCAGGGGCAGATTCTCAAGCTTCCCCGCCTGAAAGTGAAAGGGGGATTGCGACAAGGATAGGCGCGACTCCACGCTGGGCGCATAGTGCCGGCCCCGCGCAAGCCGCTCTTGAGAGCTGTCCACCACCTCGACATGCCCGCGCTCCCCAACCAGCGGAGCGCTCATGAAGGCGTCCAAGACGCTCGCGGGACCGACGGCAAGAACCGTCGAGTCTCCCGCCAGCCCCTCGAAGGCAGACGGAGGGCTTGCCGTGAATCGCGTCTCCAGAAAATCAGGGGGTATGAAGGAAACGAGCCGCCGCCGATCGTGCCCCTCCGGCTCCGGAAGCTCCAGAAGGTCCGCATCGGTCGCGGGCTCCAACCCGAACCCGGACTTCATAACCAACCACCTCACAAACCTTTGTAATTCTACTATGAATGCTTAATAAAGTAAAGCCCTAAAAATTGACCTGAACAAAGGGCTTTCCATGAACCGTCGCCACCTCCTTATTCACCACTCCACCCTTGTAGACATTGGTCCCCCGCCACAGCTCCGGGTAGCTATGGAAGGCATGCCGCAATCCTTTCGCCAGGGCCGCCGTGTAAGCCACACTGGCCCTTTCGAGCTCTCTGGAAGCCGCCAAGGGAACGAGGCAAGGGATGTTGGTCACGCCGAACCGCTTGTTTCCGTGCGAGTCGACGTACATCGGATCCGCAAACGTGGTGGGCTTGGACTGGGCCACGTTGCCGCCTTGGTCGATCGCTACGTCGATGATCACTTTCTTTTTCTGAATGCTGACCGCGCGGAGGATGTCCTCCGTCACAATCACAGGGGCGCGCGCCCCCACCCGGTAGACTGCGCCGACGATGCAGTCGGAGTCCTCCAAGAGCCCCTCCAAGTCGGCCCTACCGCCATCGATGACCTCCACCTGGTCGGAAGCGTGGGCAAAGTAGTCCCGCAAATACTTGAGCCGCCGCGCGTCCACCTCCGTGACAAGGGCATGCCCCCCTAATCGAACAACGGACTCCGCCGCGCTCAGGCCCACATGACCGCCGCCGATCACGACAACCCTGCCCGGCGGCAGGTCCTCAAAACCGTGGGGGTAACGTTTGGCCAGCTTGTCCAGACGCGTCACGTGCTCGGCGGAGAGTAGCACCTTGTCCCCCGAAACCGTCGCGAGGTGCCTGTAGACGCCGGCCAGGATGCCGGCCAGGGTGCCCGCGATCACGCTCATGGCTTTGAGTAGGGGCGTGGTCCCGGCAAGTTCGATGGTTTCGTAGCCGATCGCCGTGGCCCGGGCCGCCGTGAGGCTCTCGAGCAGCTCCTTCTGGTCCGGAGCTGCGAGGTGCAGGAACGTAAACAAAATGTGTCGTTCGGTGAGGTACCCGCGCTCTGCGCCCGTGGGCTCCTTCACCTTCTTGATCAGGGTGGCCTCTTTCCACACGCGCTTGGCGGGGGTTTCCACGCTTGCGCCGGCTCGCCGGTAGTCATCGTCGCTGAACCCGCATCCCACGCCCGCGTCGCGCTCGACCAGCACCGGAATGTCCTCTGCGACAAGCATGCGAACACCCTCCGGCGTGAGCCCCACGCGCGTCTCATGGACTTTGATTTCACGGGGAACACCCACAATCTCCACGGCTTACTCCCGAAATCGGTTCGTGATCGGCATCCGGCGCCCGAACCATGCCTTCCGACTCACCCGCAGCGTGGGCGGCGCTTGCCGGCGCTTGTACTCGTTGTGGTCGACGGTATCGCAGACGCGGCGCACCAGCTTCTCGCTCGCCCGGCCCGCAATCCGGCGGGCGATCTCGGAACGCGCTTCTCCCGCCTCCACATAGCGCTTGAGGATCTCGTCCAGCAGTGGATAGGGGGGCAGACTGTCAGAGTCCTTTTGATTCGGCCGCAGCTCGGCCGAGGGCGCCCGCCGTAAGCTGTCGAGCGGGATGACGGCCTTCAGCCGGTTTCGATACCGCGCCAGCTCGTAGACCTGCGTCTTGTAGACGTCCCCGAGCACCGACAGCCCGCCGCACATGTCGCCGTACAGGGTGGAATACCCCATCGCCATTTCAGACTTGTTGCCCGTCGACAAGAGAAGCCGCCCCTCCAGGTTGGACAAATACATGAGCTCCAGAGCACGGAGGCGGGCCTGGTAGTTTTCGAGGGGCAAGTGAATCGTGCCGCGCTTGAGCTTTCCCATGCGCATTTTCAGCGCGTAGAACTGCGTGATCGGATGGACCCGGTACTCGATGCCCAGGCCTTTGGCAAGCGCCCGCGCGGCACGCTCGCTGCGCGCAGAGGAGTACGGCCCGGGCATGGCCACGCCCAGGACGTTCCAAGGGCCCAGCGCGTCCGCCGCCAGCGTGCAGGTCAACGCAGAGTCGATTCCCCCGCTTAATCCCACCACCGTGCGGCGAAATCCGTTCTTGGAAACATAGTCCCGGACGCCAAGCCGCAAGGCTTCATAAAGTTCCGCCGTTTTGTCGGCTCGGGGACGCACCGATGGCCGCGAGGGGTCGTGGGGAAACGGCAGGTCCACGAAGCGCAGCCCCTCGCGGAACGGCTCCGCGACGAAAATGATCTTCCCCGTAGGGTCGGCCACCATCGAGCGGCCGTCAAAAATCAGGTCGTCCTGCGCGCCCACCTGGTTGACGTACACCAGGTAGATGTGGTTTTGCCGCGATTTCTCCCGGATGAGGGCCCGGCGGATCTCCTCCACGTCCCGGTGGTACGGGGAAGCCGAAATGTTGATGATGAACTTCGCGCCCCGGCGCGCGAGCTCGCGGGTGGGCTTCACGGGATAGGTCTTGTCCCACAAATCCTCGCAAATGCTGACGCCCGCTCGAACCCCCTTCACGCTGAAGAGTTGCTGCTCGCGCCCGGGCCTGAAAAAGATCTGCTCCAGAAAGACATCGTAGGTGGGAAGAAGCTGCTTGTACTGGCGCAGCAGGATTTTCCCCTGCCGGAACAGGCACGCGCCGTTGTAGCCCTTCGCGCCGCCGTCTCGAGCCCGGTCGATGAAGCCCAGACACACGGTGATGGGAAGACGGCGCGTTCGACGCACGAGCCCGGCGAGTGAGCGCAACCCCTCGGAGACAAACGCCCGGTTGGTGGCGAGGTCCCAAACGGGATAGCCGCAGAGCGCCAGCTCCGGGAAGATGACGAGGTCGCGGTCCTGCGAGGCGGCCCGGCTCGCGAGGGAGAAGATTTTTTCGGCGTTGGCGGCGAAACTCCCCACCGTGGGATTGACCTGGCCGATGGCGATTCGGATCGTCGTCATGCGCGGGCCGCATAACTTTGCGCGCAGGCCAGGGCGAAGCCCGCAGAGCGTCGCCACTTCAAACGGATGCGGTGAATGGCGCGAGAACGCGCGAGCTTGCGCACGCGGCCCCGCAGGAAAACCTTGGCTCCCCGCGGCGTGTGAATCACCTCAATTTCCTTGAAGTTGCCGAAGGACAGACGCCGGGCAGCAAAGGTCTTAAACACGGCCTCCTTGCCGGAAAAGAGACGCGCGAAGGTCATCGCGCGCCCACGCGAGGCCCTGAGCAGCCGCAACTCCGAGCGCGTCAGGATGCGGTGAAGCCGCTTGGCGTGGCGGCGGCAGAAAGCCGAGGCCCGATCGTGGTCGCAGCAGTCAATCCCGACACCGTGCAACACGAGCATCCGCCTCACCTACCGGAAGGTCCCAGGTCTGAGGGATCGAATTCGCCCTCGCTTCGATAAGCGAGGGCCGGGTAGACTCACTTTTGGGCCTGGTTAACTTCGCTAATCCCCTCAGGTCCAAGAGTAGAGAGTTGGACCTGAGGGGATTCGAACCCCTGACCCCGACAATGCGAATGTCGTGCTCTGCCAGCTGAGCTACAGGCCCGGAACTGATGGAATGCAGTGCTCCGGAGCAGGCCATCCCTCGCTAAGAGGACCGCTGGAGCGGAATGGCAAGATCAAACCGGTTGCCGGTTCCTTCCTCGACCAACCCCCGCACATCGAGCGACGCCACGTCAGACGAACGGCCGGTCCGCCCGAAGGAGAAAAACATGAAGCCCGACCGCGTTTCGGCGGGACCCACTTTCCCGCCCAGAACCTCGCTGCCGAATGCGCGCGCCAGAGGATGGCTCTTCGCCCGCTCGGGAAGGCTTTCGAGGGGCACGGCCCCGCCGCGGGACCCGTCCTCGTAATGAAGCTCGACGGTCGCGCTCTCAAGTGAGTAAGACTGCGACCCGAAATTTTGGAAAATCAGATGGATCGGAAAATACCCTTTGCGCGCAAAGCTCGCGTCAAAGATGTAACGCGACTTGTCGGGCTCCACATAGGGATCCGCCACCACGTACAGGGACCCCCTCGAGCTTGAAAAGTCATAAAAGCTGGGAACCTTGACGACCACCTCGCGGGAGCGAGCGGCGCACCCACCGGCGACCAGGGGCGCTGCAAGGATCAAAGCGAAAAGGATTCTATTTGCCATCGGGGACAAAAACCGTCTTGACGCCCCTCACGATGCGGGTTGAGTCGTTCCACACGCCGTGCACGGTCTCGCCACAACCAGAGGCGGCAAGAGCACTTGCGAAAAGCAAGGCCGTCAAGCCGATGAACGCCGGCCATTGCCGTCGCTCACCCACCCGAAGGGCGCAAGAACTCTTCCAGGGCCGCATAAACAAGCTCGCAATTTGATTCGTTGAGAACTTCGTGGTACATGCCCGCAAAGACTTCTTTGCGTTTCACCGTGGAAGCGGCTCTCTGGAAAAAGTCCACGCTGCGGGACGCCTTGACCACCCAATCCCGGCCCCCTTGGAGCAACAGGAGCGGGCAAAGCACCTTCCCCGCATTGGCCGTCACGTGAAGCCCATATTCTATCATGTCGCGCGCGAGC
>CAZPNG010000088.1:0-3325 GCA_964587845.1 uncultured bacterium
AGCCACGGCCCAGGGGAACAGGAACACGAGCTCGACGTCAAAGATGATGAAGAGGATGGCCACCAGGTAGAAGTGGACCATGAAGTTTTTCGGGGGCGCGTGGAAGGGCTTCTCCCCGCACTCAAACACCCCCGCCTTCGGGCGGTTGGGCCGCTTGGGCCCCAGGACGGTGGACAGGAAGATGAACAGGCCGACCACGCCGGCCGACAGCACAAAAAAGAAGACGATGCCCCCGTATTCCGTCATAAATAAACCTCTATTATAGGTAGAGATTTGCTGTATGTCTAGGAGATGTCAGAGGTAACGGCGCCGACTGACCCCCGCCAAGGCGCAGATTCCGAGCGCTTGAGGTTGGCAAGCACAACGGAAGCGTTACGGGCCAATTGCTTGCGGCGGGCACGGCTCACCGCAGAGTGCGCGACGGCGCGCTCATAGGCCCGGTTGCTCTTGAATGAAAGCACCCAGTCCAGGTCGAGGAACTCACCCCACCCCTGCGCCGGCTGAAATGCCTCCCAATGGGTCTCACGCTCAGCTTGGGTGTAGGGGCAGACGGCCAGGCACTCGTCGCAGCCGAAGACCCAATCTTTGATTTCCGCTTGGAACTCCCGGGGAATCTCGCCCTTGTGCTCGATTGTCAGATACGAAATGCAACGGCGCGCGTCGATCGTGCGATCATCCCGTATGGCTTCCGTGGGACACGTGTCCACGCACAGGGTGCAAGAACCACAACCGTCCAACACCGGGGCTTTGGCCTCTGCGGCAAGCTCAAGGTCGGTCAGGACCTCGCAAAGAAACAACCAGGGTCCAAGCTCCGGGCTGATGAGCTGCCCTTGGCGGCCGATGAACCCCAGGCCGGCTTCCACGGCCAGCGAGCGTTCCGACAGCGGCCGGGTATCCACGCAGGGGACAAACAGGGCGTCGGGGTAGTCCTCGCGAAGCCGGCTGCACAGCTTTTGCATCGCCTCGGCGAGCACCTGGTGATAGTCCCTCCCCCAGGCGTAGCGGGCGACGCGGCCGGCGAATCGTGGCGTTGACCCGGAAGACGGTTTGGGCTTTGAATAATAGTTCGCAGCGAGGACGATGGCGGTCTTGAGGTTCGGGTGCTTGCGCTCGAAATCCTCGGCGCGGCGGCGAATGTCGGCGAGATACGCCATGCCGCCGGCATAGCCCTGTTCGGCCCACCGGGCCACGCCCGCCCGCCAGACCCCTTGACCCGCAAGGTGCGCAAACCCCACCGCATCAAAGCCAAGCGTTTTCGCTTCCTCGACCACAGCACTTTTCAGATCGTTGGTGAGGGCCATCTTCATGGATGGGCCTGCGCCTTCAAAAGTGTAGTCCCGCGGATCACGCTCTCGCAGACCATCTGCACGAGATTCTTGAAGTCTCCCAAGTCGCCTTTGCTCAATGCCAGGTAATAGGCATGCTGGTCCTCAATGCGGATCACGGCTGGCGGATAGCCCCGGCTTAAAAGTTGGGTGATCATGAGGATCCTGCCGACACGGCCGTTGCCGTCGAAGAACGGGTGAATGCTCTCAAACTCATAATGGTCCAAGGCGATCTTAGCCAACGGCTTGGCTCCCGTGCGGTTCACCCGGCCGAGGAAAGCTCGCATCCGGACCGGCACCTGTTGGGCCGAGGGAAGCGGCTTTTCGGTGTTCGTGAGATTCACAAGGCCGGTCCGGTATCGGCCGGGCAGCTTGTCATGGAAATTGTACATCACGAGGGCGTGAAGTTTGAGCGCGTATTCCTCCGTGATCCGAAAGCCGCGCCGTATAACTGAAAGCATCTCGCGAAGCGCGTTGCGGTGATTCACGGCCTCGAAGATTTCGAAGGGCTGCTTGCCGCGCACCGGCATGCCCGCAAGCGCCTTCTGCGTTTCCTTGAGGGTCATGCGGCTGCCCTCGATCGCGTTGGAATGATACGTCACCTGCAGGAAGAGCTGCTCGCGCACAGCCTCGTTGCGCTTCAACAAAGCAATGGGGTCGCCCAGGCTCCGTTTCAACTTCTCGACAAACGGCTGGAGATCGACATGGTTCTTGAAGAGCGCATCGATGTCACGTGAGGTGCCGGGGTGCGGCTGCACACCTTTCTTGAGCCAGCGGTAAACGGTCTGGTAGGTGACCGCGAGCTCGCGCGCCAGCTGGACGGGCCCGAAGCCTACCCCCAGGAGGGAGCGGAGCTTTTCGCGATCCGTGAGGAGGAGCTTGCGGGGTGTCCTCAAAGGAGATGACATATGTTACATATTCTCATACGGTAACAATATAACATATGTTATATCTTCTTTCAACGCCTGCGTCAGGCGGGGGCGGCTGCGAAGATGGGGTCTTCGTCGAAAACCTGGTGGGCTTGGGCGAGATCCTGCGGCGAGAGCCGAACGCGTGCAGAACCCATGTTGTCCTCGACCTGCGCCACGGTTTTGGCGCCGGGGATCACGACCGAGACAGCGGGCTCGGCCAACACGAAGGCCAGCGCGCGCTGGATGCGCGTGCCGGAGCCGTCCGCCAGAAAGCGATCGAACTTGGAGGCGCGTGCCAGCTCCTCCGCGAGTTTCTCCGGCCGCATGCCCCGGCGGTGGTCGTCCTTGGGAAACTTGTGCTTGGCTGAGTACTTGCCCGTCAACAGGCCGCAGGCAAGCGGCTCGCGCGCGACCATCCCCACTCCGGCGGCCTGCGCCTTTCTGAAGAGCTCGCGCCTCGGCGCCTGCTCGATCAGGTTGTAGACCGCCTGGATCATGTCGGCCTTGCCCGCTTCGAGCACCGCGAGACCCTCCTCGATCGTGTGGACCGAAATGCCGTAGAAGCGGATTTTTCCTTCGCGCTTGAGCGCGTCGAGCGCCTCATAGGTTTTGGGGTCGCGGATTTGCTCGGCCTTGGGATTGTGGAGCTGGTAGAGGTCGATGAAGTCCGAGCCGAGACGCCGGAGGCTCTCCTCGCAGGCCCGGCGGATATGGGCGGGGGAATAGTCGGCGTGGACGCCGCGGCCGGTTTCGTAGAAGTTCCAGCCGCCTTTGGTGGCGATGAGAAGCTCGAGGCGCTTGCCCTTGATCGCTTTCGCGAGCAGCTCCTCGGAGTGGCCGAAGCCGTAGATATCGGCGGTGTCGAGGAAGGTAGCGCCCAGATCGATGGCCCGCGCAATGGCGGCAAGCGACTCCCGGTCATCGGTCGGCCCGTAGCTGTTGCCCCCGATGGCCCAGGCCCCGAAACCGATCTCCCGCACCTTCAGGCCCGTGCGGCCCAGAATGCGCTCTTTCATAACATCCTGACGTCTAGATCTGCAGGGCGGCGACGGCGGCGTCGTCCAAGACGCGCGAGCGAACGGCTTGAGG
>CAZPNG010000089.1:0-3048 GCA_964587845.1 uncultured bacterium
ATTCCCTGCAGTTTGCGGTTCTCGGCTCCTCCGGGGGGTTTGAGCCGGTCTCGCGCGACGAGTTCTTAATGAAGGTGGGCCGGGCGAAGGTGCTGGGGCCCGCGCGTGACGACGCGCACGTGATCACGTTTAAGGGCCCGCACACCATGACGCTCAGCATGTGGCTGCAGTCGAAGGAGGTGCGCCTGCGCCACGGTTTCGCCCCGCAAGTGTTGGACCGGAGCCGCAAGGGCAAGGGCGGCCGGCCCCTCGCTTATCCCGTCATCTTGGGCGCGTTCGTGCGCGTGCGCGGCCGCCCCAAGGCCCCGCGCCGGGCTCCGGCGCGCTCCACGGCGAAGCCAAGCATCGACGATTATCCGGCGATCGCGGCTTTTCTGGCAGAGGCGCCCTACGCGGAAAATGCTAGGATTTTTGCCAACGCACTGCTTGAGAGCGCGCCCGAGGAGAGGCGGGCTCGTTATCTTCGCACCTACGAGGTTGTGGAAGCCATGGCCCGCGGCCGCGCCCGCCGCGGCAAGACTCTCGCAAACGAAGAGATTGCCCTGATCCTGCCCCTTACCTACGACGCCTTGAGAGACGGCCGGCCCGTGGGGAACGTGCTCGAGCATGCCCGATGGCTCCTCTCCGAGTATGCCGGCCTGCCGTGGATCCGAAGCGCGGGCCTTGAGCTGGAAATATTTAGGGATCTCATCTTTCCTCGGCTGACGCACGAGGAAACTGTCTCCTTGTATCGGGAGCTTCAATATTTGACCCTCCTGGGATACACGACCGATCAGCTCGATGCCGTTCCTGGGGCGAGGTTCGGTACCTATGGCGTCTTTCCACACTCGCCTTACAGCGAAGTGCGCACCCAGCCGCTCCGTTCAAGCCGCGGTCTCGCGTACCTCGCGGACCGCCTGGCGCACGATTACCCGCTCCTGAATCGCCTGGCTTTTTACCGGTCCCAGGTGAACGTGGAGATCCAACCTCCCTTGGGGAGACTCTATAAGGAAGACTCGAGCGTGGCTTTCCCGATCGCAGCCATGCAGGGAGTCGCGTTCCCGGTGCTCTTTCTCTCCACGCACCAGGACCGCTGGCGCACGGCGGGTGAGGGAGGCTACGGCGGCATCGCGGCCACAGGCCTCCGGCCGCCCGTTCTTGTCCAGACGGATCCCTACCGTCTCGAGAACCGGGTGCCTGGAAATTACCCGCGCGATGCGCGCTCGACGCGCGAGGCGATCGAGACCACGCAGATTCTGGGGTCTCTCCTGATCACGAAAGATGAGGAGACGGCCAAGGGAATCGAGGGGCCGGCCACCCGGCTTTGGAATGAATACTTCCACGCGCTTCAAGCGCTCAAGGCTGAATATGGTGTTTCGGACTTAAACGAGCAGGGGAACCTGGACATATGGTCTGATCCGGAGACACCTGTGGCCTTTTACCGTCTCGAAACTGTCCTCAAGGGCCATCCCGACTGGGCGACGCGCGCGAAGAGACGCCGCTCGGACATGGGCCGGCTCATGCGCCGCCTTCTGGCCGGCACGTTCGCCCGCGCGCGTGAGCTGCGCGAGGCCCGGCCCCTGAACCTCACGGATGGCGACGTGATCCGTTATCGCCAGCGTCAGTCCAAGTCACGTCAGGCGCCCGCGCGCCCGCAGGTTCTCGTGCTGGGCCGTGACATCGTGCCGGATGCCGCGCTAAAAGGATTCTTGGGGCACCTGTCGGGGTCGATCACCCTGAGCGGGATCGGCTCGGCGCACGCTCCCTCCACGCAGTTCGGCAGCGCTCTGGCGGAGGTCCTGACGAAGGGGAGAAAGATTTCCGAGCCGGCTCCGGGGTTCCTCGCCCTGGCCCAAGAGACCCTGATGGCCGCGTTTCTGCATTCCGCCGCAGGGCTCGCGTCGTCTTTGGAACGGTTGAATGCGCTGAGCGCACCCAAAGGCACCGTCATTCTCCATAAGTCGCTGATGGAAGGGCACACCTTTTTCGGGCCGGCTTCCCTTCAAGCGGCCCTGCCGCACGAGGCCGGCAAGCATCCCTTCCATCGATTCTTCCTGTGGATCGTCGGCGGCGATCGCGATCACCGCGCCGCGTCCAGCGGGTTGTCCACATTCGTATCTGCCCGGGACGCCTACCACAACGCTGAAGTCATGTACGAACTGCTCACGCAAGGCCCGCCGGTCCAGGATCGGCCCATCCCTCAGATTGCCATCGATTTGTACCGCGCCCAGTGGGGAGCGCTCGTCCGGTCGCGCCCGCGGGATGCCGCCATCCAGGAAATGGCCTGGGACATGCTCGAGGATACCGCCGCCGAGGAAGCCCGCCACCGCATCCATCTCTTGAAGGGTCGTGAGTACTCACTGCTTGAGGAGGAACACCGAACAGCGCTGGGGACCGTGGCCCTCGGGCCGGCGCCTCTCTATGCTCTCGGCTGGGCGATCGAGACCGCCCATGCGCTCGGGAACTTTGAGCGTGTCAATCAAGACTACTGTAACAGCGCGATGGGGGGGCTCTTCGCGTTCTTCGATGTAGGCACGGCGCTCGGGATTCAGGCGTTCGCCGATCGGCGCGGCGGCGTCGAAGTCATGCGAACGATCTTCGATCAGTTGCCGACGCTCATCAGCCTGGCCGCTCCTCAGTACATGAAGACGTACCGCTTTGACAGGCCCGCCCTCTCACAAGGGCTGATCGCGGCGGGGCCCCGCGCCATCCGGCAAGCTGCCGCAGCCCTCTATAGGAAGCGCACGGGCCATCCGCCGCGGCTCGCGACGCTCGGCCGCCTGCGCGGCCAGTTCCGCGAGCTTCGTAAGCGCGTGCGCTTCGGACCCGAGGGATTCGAACCGAAGTCAGTCCGCACCTCCCCGGCGCGCGCGGGCCTTGCCGGCATCGACTCGCGCATGCCCATCTGGTACTTCCTGCAGGCGTTCGGCATCAGTCCCGAGCGGGCAGCGGTGGAACTCATTGAAGGAGACTGGGGAAGAGTGCGCCTCGCACAGCATGTCATCGACGGTCTCTCCGGAGATGCGCTGCGCCGCGCCGTCTTGGAAAGCGTGGGGCAGCTGTTCTTGA
>CAZPNG010000090.1:0-5686 GCA_964587845.1 uncultured bacterium
GCGTTCGCGCGTGTGCAGCCGCACCACGTTCCCGCTTGAATCCCGCTCGTATTCGGTGACGGTTCTGAGGTCCCCGGACAAAACACTCGAAACCTCGCCCCTCTCGAAGTAACTCCTCTGCGAAAACTCGCCGGCTGCAAACGTGAGATCCTCGAAGCGCGCCGGCGCTTGCTCGAGCGCGTTCTTGAGGGTAAACTCATCGACGGACTCCAGCACGGGCCTGCCCTCAGCGTCGCGAACCAGCTCGCCGTCCGCATCACGGCGATAGTTCCGGCGTGCGAGGTGAACGCCGTCGGCTGCCAGCATGGCCAGCACGTTCCCTTGTTCATCGGCGTACACATACTCGGCCCCAGTGGCTCCGCCGATCGCGCCCGCAGGGTGGAAAATCTGCGTCACCTGCTCCACGCCATTCACCACAACCCCGCGCGCGAGAAGCTCTCCCAACCCGCCTGCCGCGTTGCGCGCATAACGATCGAACGTTGCGGGTGTACCCGCTGAGCCAGGCCTCAAGCTGTAAACCGTCACTTGGTCAGGAGCGTAGACGAACCGGTTCAACGGCGTGCGGGCACCCGTCTGCGGATCCACGGCGCCCGACTCCTTCACATCCCCGAGGCTGTTCGCTTCCGCGTCGAAATCCCGGATGTCGTAGGTGCCCTGCGTCACGTTCGTCACGAGGGCCTCCCCGGCCCGCTCGTAGGTGACCACGGACCGGTTGAAGCCCCCATCGTCGCGCTTGCGAGTGAACTCCGTCAGGCGGCCGTCAGCGTTGCGGATGTCTTGCGTGCCGTCTGCAAACACCGTGCGCCGGTCAACCAAGTGTTTCTCCGCATCGTAACGATAGGTCGTCACGGCGCCCGCCAGGTCGCCAGCGGCGTACTCCACGCGGTCGATGCGGCCGTCAGCAAACACGTGCGTGATTTGGACCGTCCGCCCTTCCGCGCCGAGCGAGCGGATCTCCTGGCTGCCGTCGGCCAGCGTGACGACCGTCTGCTGCGTGATCTGATTGCCGTTGCTCAGGATCCCGCGCGCTACCAGCCGGCGCGTGCCGTCGGTGAGAATCTCGTAGCGATCGAACAGGTCCTCTCCATTTTCCCCGGCGCCGTGAAAGATCGTCGTGTGCAAGCCAGTGGCTGCGTCCACGGAGTAACTCTCGCGGCGCACGAGGTCTCCGCTCACAGGATCCACAACCCCGGACTCGCGAAGCTCGTCCGTCAAACCCTCTGCATCAAACCGCACCTTTTGGTAGGTCAGCCGGGACTCGTTCACCAGGGTGGCGAGGCCCGTCAGCTCGTCATACGTCACCTGCGTGCGTTCGATCTGCCCGGCCGCGTTGAGTGTGCCCAGCTCTTGCAGGCGGTCGAACCGGCCGTTCTGGAAACGCACAATCTGATACGTGCCGTCGGCGCGCTCAAAGCGAGACCCGACAAGGGCGTTGGCGGCGTCGTAGAGGTAGCGGGTATGATCGCCGTCGGCTTCGTCAATCGTGTCCAGCCGGCCGTCCGCGTAGAAGTTCAGGACATCCTTCGCCGCAAACTCCGCCGTGTTGAGCGCGGGCTGCGCCTGCGGCGCGGCGGCGAGACTCGCATACGCTTGCGAACGCTCGCGCGTGCGCAGCCGCACCACGTTCCCATCCGCATCCCGTTCGTACTCCGTAATCGTCTTCAGATCGTCGGACAGGACACTCGAAACCTGGTCGCCCTCGAAGTAGTTCCGCTTGGAAAAATCACTCGCCGAAAAGATCAGGTCCTCGAATCGCGCAGGCGCCTGCGCGAGCGCAGGACTCAGATCAAATTCGTCGATGGACTCCAGGATGACCCTGCCCTCCGTGTCACGGACCAGCGCTCCGGCCGCATCCCGCCGGTAATTGCGGCGCGAAAGCTTGGCCCCATCGGCCGACAGGATCGCTACCACGTTGCCCTCCGCGTCGGTGTACAGGTCCTCGGCGCTCGGCTCCCCCTCGCCCATACCGGCGGGATGAAAAACCTGCGTCACTTGATCCACGCCGTTCACCACCACGCCGCGCGCCAAGAGGTCCCCAATCCCGCCCGTCGTCGTGCGCGCATAGCGGTCAAAGGTCGCGGGCGTGCCCTCTGACCCAGGTCTCAGACTGTAGACTGTCACCGTGCTTGAAGAATAGACAAAGCGGGTCAGAGGCGTGAGAGCGCCAGTCCGCGCATCCACCAGCCCGGACTCCTTGACGTCTTCCAGGGTGTTGGACGCCCCGTCGAACTCCCGGATGTCGTAGGTGCCCTGTGTCGCATTCTGGACGACGGCTTCCCCAGCTCGCTCGTAGGTGACGAGAGCCCGGTCAAAACCGCCGTCGGCACGCTTGCGTGTGAACTCCGCCAAGTGGCCGCGCGAATCGCGCACCTCATAGGCGCCGCTGATGAAATCCGTGCGCTGGTCGATCAGTTGCTTGTCCGCGTCGTAGCGGTAGGTGGTGACAGCGCCGGCGAGATCGCCTGAGTGCTCGATGCGGTCGACCCGGCCGTCGGCCAGAAAAGTCACGGTGTCGCGGGAGCCGGCGGTCAAGGTGATGCTGCCGTCGGCTTCCCTGCGGAAACCGCCCAGCTCGTAGCGCACCAGGCTGACCGTGTCGAGAGCCGAATCTCCGTCCGAGTCCTCCAAGCCCCGCACCTCGTAGCTCAGTTCCGCCTGGCCAAAGATCGTGATGCGCTCGCTCTCATGATTGATGCGAAAATCGGGCTTGATCGTTCCGTCCTCGATTTTCCCGCTCTCAAGCAGCTTGTCGGGAGTGTCGAGGGTCGTGCGGGTTGACTTGCGATAGGAATCCGGCGTGGCGCGGCGGATCTCGGTCATCGTGCCGTCTTGATCGCGGTACAGGTAGTCGCGCGTCATGGGCTCCGCGCTGGCCGCGTCCTCAAAGAGGCGTGTCTGCACGAGGCGGTTGTTGCGCTGCGGATCGAACGTCACCGTGCCGCCGTCGGAGAAGATGCGCGTGACGGTGCCGTCCTCGTTTTGAGCATCCCCGATGACACCGCTCTCGCCTGCCGCCGTCGTCAGCGTGCCCAGATCATTGGCGGCGGCCGTGAGCGCGGCCGTGGTCGGTAGGGGCAACGCAGCGGGCTGCGTGGGAGTGCTTTGCTGATTGGGGTCCTCGATGTCATGCATGAAACGCACGTCGAGTTTTTCGGGATGTGCGAGAAGATCGCGGAGCGCGGAGCGGTCGACTTTTTCCGAAGATGAGCGGTCTGGGGAGAGGGTGCCCTGCGCGGCGGGAATGGGCGCAGGCGCCTGCATGCCGTAGGCGAAGCGCAGGTCGAGCTGGGTCGTCACGAACGCGACGAGGACACCCATCGCGATCGAACGAACGACCGGATTAAATTTTTCTGCGTACCAAAGTTTCAAGGTTTCCGCTCTCGTGTTGTAAGCCGCGGAAACCTGAGTTCAACCTAGTCCCGTGTATTCTCTCTTGCAAACGACCAACAAGTTGTACAGCCTACTCGTGGCGAAATAAACCCAAAACAAGCCTACCTCATGGGAATGGAAAAGTCAAAAGAGCGGGGCACCCCGGCACCCTACGTAACTTATTCATTCATAATGGGTTACGGAACGAAGGAAAAACATTGCCGGAACCCTCGCTGGGGCGCGTGAAGGGTATATCCCTAACTTATTGTAAATGAATGACTTACAGCTTTTACGAAAAACGAATCATTCGAAACAAAAAGTCCTACCTCTCAGGACGCGATTCCAGCCGGCGGTCGCGCCGGCTTCTTTGAGCGCCGCCTTCCCGTACTTAACCTCTTGCAGGACAAGGCCTTTCGCAGGGGCGGCAGGCCCGGCGGTCCGCCGGTCCCGTGAGCGCAGGATCCGAGCAATGTCCGAGACGGCCCGTTTTCCCCGCCCCACCTCTAGGAGGGTCCCGACGATGTTCCTCACCATGTGGGTCAGGAAGCCGTCGCCCTCAAACCTAAACTCCAGAAGCTCCCCGCGCCGCCGAATCTCGAGGCGGCGCAGAGACCGCACCGCATTTTTCTGCCGGTTTCCGGCTCCCTCAAAGGCCCTGAAGTCCCGGCGCCCGACCAGAAGTTTTGCGCCGCGCCGGATGCGGGAAAGATTCAAGCGGTCGGGGCAGTGGTAGGCCGTGGCGCGAAGCAGAGGCCTTGCGGCGCGGCTCGCCAGAACCGTGTAGGTGTAAACCTTGCCGCGCGCGGAAAACTGCGCGTGGAAACCGGAAGCGGCCCGCCAAACACGCCGGACACGCACGTCGTCGGGAAGGCGGCTGTTGAGCGCCAGCAAAATCTTTTGCTCGGGGATGTCGCGCGATGTCCGGAAATTGACGACCTGCCCCACGGCATGAGCGCCGGAATCCGTGCGGCCGGCAGGGTGAACCCGAATGCGCTCGCGGAAAATCTCACCGATCGCGCGCTCGAGGACTTCCTGCACCGTGAGCGCGTTTTTCTGAAGCTGAAACCCGGCATAGCGCGTGCCGTCGTACTCGAGGAGGAGGGCGATGTTTCTCTGTCTGGCGGGAGGGGTCATGGGACTCTTGCCGCGCGCCGCACTAGGCAGGAACTTGGGGACGAACAAGTTGCTCTGCAATCTGGACGGCATTGAGGGCAGCGCCCTTGCGGAGCTGATCCCCGGAGACAAACATCGCCAGGCCGTTCTCTACGCTCGCGTCCTCACGGATCCGGCCCACCAGCACTTGGTCGAGCCCAGAGGCCTCGATCGGCATGGGAAAGTGATTGCGCGCGCGGTCATCCACCACCCTGACGCCCGGGCTCTTACTGAGGATTTCGCGCGCCTCCCTCGCCGAGAGCTTGCGCTCGGTCTCCAGGAAAATGGCCTCCGAATGGGCCCGCAGCACCGGCACGCGGACGGTCATGGTCGCCACGCGCAGCGCCGGATCCTTGAGGATTTTCTGCGCCTCCCGGACCATCTTGGTTTCCTCTTCCGTCGCGCCGTCCTCGCCCACCGCGCTGTTGTGCGAGAAGAGGTTGAACGCGATCTGGTGCGGAAAGATTTCTTTCTTCAAGGGTACACCGGCGAGAAAATCGCGCGTCTGATTCTCAAGCTCCGTCATGGCCCGGCGGCCCGCCCCGCTGGCCGACTGATACGTGGACACCACGGCGCGGCGCACCCCGGCGGCACGGTAAATGGGATAGATGGGCAGGAGCATGATGATGGTCGAGCAGTTGGGGTTCGCGATGACGCCCCGGTGCTTTGCAATCTCGGTAGGGTTGATCTCGGGCACCACGAGCGGCACGTCCGGGTCCATGCGAAAGGCGCTCGTGTTGTCCACCACCACGGCGCCCGCTTCCTTGGCGAAGGGCAGAAACTTTTTCGAGACCGTCGAGCCCGCGCTGGAAAGCACGAGGTCCACACCCTCGAAGGTCTTGCGCTCAAAGCGCAGCTCCTCGATTGAAACGGGCTTGCCCCGGAACGTGAGGGTCTTCCCCGCCGATCGCCCGGAGGCGAAAAGCCGCAGGGTTTTCAGCGGAAACTTTCGTTCCTCGAGGATCTTCACCATCTCCTCGCCCACGGCGCCTGTGGCGCCGACCACTGCTACTGTTAAGTCTGTTGTTTTCATAGATTTAAACCCGGCTTGAATCCCAATGCTCTAAGCTAACGCCCCGTAAGCTATAAGTGCGAGCCAAGCGTGAGCTTTTAAAGACAACCGATTTGCATGACCAGGTTATCTTGGCTACAAGGTTATCGCCTG
>CAZPNG010000091.1:0-10503 GCA_964587845.1 uncultured bacterium
TCCTGGGGGACGGCAAGCTGGAGCGGCCTGTCACGGTGCGTGCGCATGCGTTCAGCCACAGCGCGAAGCGAAAGATTGAAAAAGCGGGCGGAAAAGCCGTGCTGATTGAACGGGCGGCTGCGGGGGGCAAGGCATGATCGGCGCCATCGCCAACGCCTTTAAAGTGCGGGACCTTCGCGAGAAGATTCTCTTCACGCTCAGTATCGTCGTGGTCTACCGCGTCGGCACCTACGTGCCGACCCCCGGCATTGACGGCCACACGCTGTCGCAGTTTTTTGCTCAAGTTCAGCACACGGCGGGCGGCACGCTCTTCGGCATCATGAGCATGTTTTCGGGCGGCGCGCTGCAGAAGGCCACCATTTTCGCCCTCGGCATCATGCCGTACATCTCTTCTTCGATCATTCTGCAGCTTCTCACCGTGGTGATCCCGGCTCTGGAGAAGCTGGCGAAGGACGGGGGCGAAGAGGGGCGCCGCACGCTCATCCAGTATACCCGTTACGGCACGGTGGTGTTGGCGATCATTCAAACCTTCTTCATCAGCCTGTGGCTCGAAAATCCCCGGTCGTTCCAGGGCATGGTGATCGTGCCCAACCCGGGGTGGGGATTCCGGTTGATGACGGTCTTGACGCTCACCACCGGCTGCGCATTCATCATGTGGCTCGGCGAGCAGATCGACCAATACGGCATCGGCAACGGGATGTCCATCATCATCACGGCCGGTATCATCGAATCTGTGCCCACGGCGCTTATTCAGACCTTTATTCTGGCGCGGGAGGGCCAGCTGGCGCTCTGGAAACTCGTGCTCATGCTGGTGCTGTTCGTCGGCACCGTGGTGGGCACCGTGCTCATTATCCAGGGCCAGCGAAAGATCCCCGTGCAGTACTCGCGCCAGATCCGGGGACAGCGGGTCTACGGCGGGCAGAGCACGTTCCTGCCCTTGCGCGTCAACCAGGCGGGGGTGATCCCAATCATTTTCGCGCAGTCCATTTTGCTGTTTCCGGCGACGATCGCCGGGTTCATCCCCAACCAGCAGGTGCAGAAGTTCGTGGGCTTCCTCAACCCCGGCGGGGCCGTGTACACGACGATCTACGCGTTCTTGATCATTTTCTTCACGTTCTTTTACACGGCGATCACCTTCAACCCGAATGACATCTCGGAGAACCTGCAGAAGTACGGTGGCTTCGTGCCGGGCATTCGGCCGGGCCGCAACACGGCGGAGTACCTCGATTACGTGATGACGCGCATTTGCCTCACGGGCGCGTTTTTCTTGGCTGTGATTGCGCTGTTTCCAAATTTTATTTCCTCTCCCCGCGTGCTGAACATCCCATTCCTGGTGGCGAGCTTCTTCGGGGGGACCGGTCTTTTGATCATTGTCGGCGTTGTCTTGGACACGGTCAAAACCATCGAATCGCAGCTCTTGATGCGCCACTATGAGGGGTTCATCAAGAAAGGGCGCCTGAAGGCGCGGAGGTAGGCGGATGCGCTTTGTCTTGCTGGGACCCGTAGGTGCAGGAAAGGGAACGCAGGCCAAACGCCTGTCGAAGCGGTTCTACATGCCTCATGTGTCGACGGGTGACCTCTTCCGGGAGCACATGAAGCTCAACACGCCGCTGGGTGAGAAGGTGAAGAAGTTTGTCGAGGCAGGCGACTTGGTGCCCGATGAGCTCGTCTTGAGCATGGTGCAGGAGCGCTTGAGCGAGTTCGACGCCCAGAAAGGGTTCGTGCTGGACGGATTTCCGCGCACGGTGCCCCAGGCCAAGGGGCTGGACGAGATCCTGGCGGAAAAGGGCTGGAAACTTGACCAGGTGATCGACATTGCGGCTGACGAGGAACTCTTGGTGCTCAGGCTGTCCGGCCGCAGGGTCTGCCCGCGCTGCGGCACCACCTATCACGTGATCACGGTGCCGCCCGCCGTGGAGGGCAAATGCGACGTCTGCGACACGGCGCTTGAGCAGCGCATGGATGACAGGCCGGAAACCATTCGCCACCGCCTGCAGGTCTATGCCAAGGAGACGGAGCCGCTGCTCGGCTACTACCGGGAGCGCGGGCTGCTCTGGCAAGTAAGCGGCAACAAATCGATTCAGGAAGTCGAGCACCAGGTAAACGCGCTGATGGCCTCCCTGCGCAGTCAGCCGCGTCAGTGAGGAAGTCGCGGGCGCTTGATTACGCTCAAGTCAGCTCGTGAAATCGCGGTCATGCGAGAGAGCGCGGCGGTTTTGCGCTCGGTGCTCAAGGCCCTGGAGCCTCTCGTGAAGCCGGGCGTGACGACCCAGGAGCTGGACCGCAAGGCCGGTGCACTGATTCGCTCGCTGGGCGCGAAGCCGGCCTTTTTGGGGTACCGTGGCTATCCGGCGACGATCTGCGTGTCCGTCAACGAGCAGGTCGTGCACGGCATTCCGTCGGCGAAAAAGCGCTTGGCGGACGGCGATATCGTGAGCGTCGACGCCGGTGTGATCGTGGACGGTTTTTACAGCGACGCGGCGCGCACCTGGGGGGTCGGCGAGATTGACGAGGCGTGCGCGAAGCTCGTGCGCGTCACGCGTGAGTCGTTCTTTGAGGGGGTCCGGCAGATGCGCATCGGCGCTCGGCTGGGGACTGTGTCTTCGGCCATTCAGGCCCATGTCGAGAAGCACGGCTTTTCGGTGATTCGCGATTACGTGGGCCACGGCATCGGGCGCGCCATGCACGAGGATCCCCAAGTGCCCAATTTCGGTTCTCCGGCCAGCGGTGTGCGCTTGGAAGCGGGACTGGCGCTCGCCATCGAGCCGATGGTGGCTGCCGGGAGCTTCGAGGTGGAGGTGCTGGAGGACGGCTGGACCGTGGTCACGCGCGACCGCAGCCGCGCGGCCCACTATGAGAACACCGTGGTGCTTACAGGAGACGGCGTCGAGATTCTCACTGAAGACGCGCAAGACTGATGGGAAGACAAGAAGCCATTGACGTGGAAGGCACCGTGGTCGAGCCGCTCCCGAACGCGATGTTTAGGGTGCAGTTGGAGAACGGCCACAAGGTGCTGGCTCACATCTCGGGCAAGATGCGCATGCATTACATTCGCATCCTGGCGGGGGACCGCGTGCGCGTGGAGCTTTCGCCTTACGATCTCACACGCGGGCGCATCACTCAGCGGATTAAGGCATAAATTAACGAACGGAGCCAGGTCAGTCAAGAAGACCTGGCACCGATTGACAGGGGGCCCGCCTCGGTTGGGCACCCCAAGACATGAGGAACGGATATGAAAGTTCGAAGTTCGGTGCGTCGGATTTGCAGCAAGTGCAAGGTCGTGCGCAGGCGTGGCACCGTGTTCGTGATCTGCGAGATCCCCAAGCACAAACAGAGGCAAGGGTAAAGTAGGGGAACGGAGCCAGGTCAATAAATAAGACCTGGCACCGATGGATCGGGGGCCCGCTTCGGTTGGGCACCCCAATTGAAAAGGAACGGATATGGCTCGACTCATCGGGGTGGACCTCCCCCGCGAAAAGAGAATTGAGATCTCGCTCACGTATCTTTACGGGATCGGCCGCACTCTTTCGAACAAGGTGCTGGCGGCTTGCGGGATCAGTCCCGACAAGCGCACCAAGGACCTCACCGACGAGGATGTCGCCAAGATTGTCGCGACGATCCAGAAGATGGAGATCAAGGTCGAGGGAGATTTGCGCCGGGAGGTCCAGCAGAACATCAAGCGCTACATGGACATCGGCTGTTACCGGGGCTTGCGCCACCGCCGCGGGCTGCCGGTGCGGGGCCAGCGTACCCATACCAACTCGCGCACCCGTAAAGGGCCGCGAAAGACCATCGGGGGCCTGAAGAAAAAGGCTCCCTCACCCGGATAACGCGCAAAGAGGAGAAGAGAGTGGCAAAAAAGATTAAGAAGGTTTCGTCGCCCAAGGCCGTCGCGCACATCCTGGCGTCCTTCAACAACACATTCATCACCATTTCAGACTTGCGGGGCGGCACCATCTCGTGGTCCAGCGCAGGCGCTGCGGGGTTCAAGGGGTCGAAGAAGTCGACTCCCTTCGCGGCGCAGGTGGCCTCCGAGAGCGCTGCTCGCAAAGCCCTGGAAGCCGGCGTCAAAGAGGTCGAGGTGTGGATCAAAGGGCCCGGCTCCGGGCGGGAGTCGGCCGTGCGCGCCCTGCAGGCCGCCGGGCTTCAGATCTCAGCCATCAAGGATGTCACGCCCATTCCCCACAACGGCTGCCGGCCGCCCAAGCGGCGGCGCGTGTAGCGAGGTGATGCATGGCCCGTTTGATTGAACCCGTTTGCAGGATTTGCCGGCGCGAGGGCGTAAAGCTCTACCTAAAGGGCATGCGCTGCTACACACCCAAGTGCGAAATCGAGCGGCGCAACACGCCGCCCGGAGCGCACGGCAAGACGCGCACCCGGCTCTCCGACTACGGCGTCCAGCTTCGCGAAAAGCAAAAGATGAAGCGCATCTACGGCGTGTTTGAGCGCCAGTTCAGGGTGGCATTCGGGCGCGCGCAAGCCAAGCGCGGGGTCACGGGCGAGACCCTGATTCAGCTGATGGAGCGGCGGCTGGATAACACGGTGATGCGCCTGCTCTTTGCGGTTTCGCGTCAAGAAGCCAGGCAATTTGTGCGCCACGGCCACATCTTCGTGAACGGCCGCACGGTGCGCGTGCCGTCCTTTACCGTGCGGGTGGGAGACGCCGTATCGGTGCGTCCCAAGGAGCGAATTCAAAAGCTTGTGCGGCAGAATCTCGAGATGCTCAAAGACCGCGTGATTCCGGGTTGGCTGGCGTCGGATCCGGAAGCGCTTACGGCGAAGGTGCTTCGCCTTCCCCAGAAGGAGGAGGCGGGCTTGCCGGTCGATGAGCAGCAGATCGTGGAATTGTATTCCAAGTGACGTGAGCACGTGACTTGCGGGAAGCGCAAGTCACGGTGCGAACGTCATCCTGAGGTCCCGTAGGGACCGAAGGATCTCAGAGTTGCGCGAGGGGGGAACGTTATGGGCATTCGCTGGAAAACATTTGAGATGCCGAAGCACCTGGAGGTCGATCGCTCCACGCTGACGCAGACATACGGAAAATTCGTGGCGGAGCCCTTCGAGCGCGGCTTCGGGATCACGATCGGCAATGCGTTGCGCAGGGTGCTGTACTCCTCCGTCGAAGGGGCGGCGATTACCTCCATGCGCATCGATAGCGTGCTGCACGAGTTTTCCTCGATCGAAGGCGTGGCGGAGGACGTAGCCCAAATTGTCCTGAGCTTGAAGAAAGTGGTGATGCGCTATCACGGCAAGGGGGCGAAGCGGGTCGTGATCGACGTCAAGCGCAAGGGAGCCATAACGGCTCGCGATATCCAGACCGACGAAACGGTCGAGATCGTGAATCCGGACCTGCACATCGCCACGCTCACGAAAGAGGGGAAGTTCTACGTGGAGCTCGAGGTGGCGCGCGGCCGCGGGTATGTTCCCGCCGAGCGAAACAAAGCGGAGGACGCCCCGATCGGAGTCGTCGCGGTGGATTCCATCTTCTCGCCGGTCACCAAGGTCAATTTCGGCGTGGAGGAGACCCGCGTCGGGCAGATGACCGATTATGATCGGCTCATCATCGAGGTCTGGACCAACGGCGCCATGGCGCCGGAGGAAGCCGTGCTGTACGCCTCCAATATTTTGCAGCGGCACCTGGATATTTTCGTGAAGTACGGGGAGCTGCCGGCTGAAGACGAGGAGGAGGAACAGCAGGAGGACAAGGCCTTCCTGGAACTCATCAACAAGCCCATCACGGAGCTTGAGCTCTCGGTGCGCAGCGCCAATTGCCTGGAGGCCGCGAACATCAAGTCGATCGGTGATCTGATCCAAAAGTCCGAGGCCCAGATGTTGAAGTACAAGAACTTCGGCAAGAAATCGCTGACCGAAATCACCGCAATCCTGGCCGGCATGGGACTGCATTTCGGCATGGACCTTGACGCTCGCTTGAAGGGTAAGGGGACCGGGGCAGCCCTCGAGGACCTTTCGGCCTCTAGCGCCGAGGAAATCGCCGCCCCCGCCGAGCAGCCGGCGGCAGCGGAAGAGGGCGGGACACCCTCCGAGTAAGTAAGGAACGGAGCCAGGTCAATCCATAAGACCTGGCACCGATGGATGGGGGGCCCGCCTCGGTTGGGCGCCCCAAGTGAATAGGAACGGATCGTGAGACACCAGCGTCAAGACAACCGCCTCAGCCTCACCAAGGGGCACCGCAAGGCGCTCATTCGCAACATGGTGCGCAGCCTGATGATGCACCGCCGAATCGTGACGACCTTGGCGCGGGCCAAGCAGGCGCGATATCTCGCCGACCACATCATCACGCTGGCCAAGCGAAAGTCTTTGCATGCCACTCGCCAGATTTCGAGCGCACTGGGCTCCCGGGATCTGGCGAAGATGATAGTGACCACGTTCGCGCCGCATTTCGAGAAGCGCAACGGCGGCTACACGCGCATCCTTCATTTGGGCAACCGGCGCGGCGACAACGCCCAGACGGCGCTCTTGGAGCTCGTCGGCGCTGTGGAACTCGCACCCGGCGACGCCAAGGAAAAGAAGAAGAAAACCAAAGAGAAACCCAAGGCGCTCCCGCGCAAAGCAGAGGCCGAAGCCCGCGAGAAGGAAAGAGCCGGCCCCAAGGAAAAGCTGCGAGGGAAGCCCGAGCGCGGGGAGCCCTCCGAGATGAAAAAGGAAGAGCCCAAGAAGGGCGGCTTTCTGTCCACGCTGCGCAAGTTTCTCAAGGGTGATGACACTTAGAGCACCTAACAAAACCACCACATGGCCCGCGACGCGAGATATTTTGGCACGAGACGAGGAACGAGGAGGACGGCGTATCCGCTGCGATACGCCGACGACGAGTGACGATGTATCGTGCCAAAATATCCGCGTCCCTCCGGGTTGCGGCGGGTATGGGCCATCTGCGGCGTCCGAGTTCCTCGACATATCCCAGAGGATATGTCCTCGTCGCTCGTCCTTGCATCTGGCCCATACACGCTCGCAACGCGGCCATGTGGTGGTTTTGTTAGGTGCTCTTAGTCCCACGGCCGCCTCGACCGGTGCCATGACGCTCTCCCAACGCGTTCGTCACCTCAGCCCCTCACTCACCCTCGCCCTCACCGCCAAGGCCAAGGCGTTGCGAGCGCAAGGCAAGTCGATCGTCCTTCTCACGGCCGGCGAGCCGGATTTCGATACGTTTCCTGCCATCAAGCAAGCGGCCGTTGATGCACTGGCGGGCGGCTTTACCAAATACACCCCCACCACCGGCATTCCCGAACTGAAGGAAAGAATCCGCGAGAAACTCGAGCGCGAGAACGGCGTGCGCGTTCCCGCCGAGGGAATTGTCCTGAGTTGTGGCGCCAAGCATTCCCTTTATAATATTTTCCAGGCGATCCTGGAGCCCGGCGACGAAGTGCTCCTGCCAAGCCCTTATTGGTTGAGTTACCCGGAAATGATCAAGCTGGCGGGTGGGCTCCCACGTGCGCTCCCCGGCCGCGAGCAGGACCGTTTCAAGGTGTCGCTCGACGACTTGAAGAAAGCCGTCACGTCCAAAACCCGCGCGCTCGTCTACAATTCCCCCGCGAATCCCACGGGCACCGTGTACGGCCGCCCGGAGGTTGAGAGGATTGCCAAGTTCGCCGTCGAGCATGACCTTATCCTGGTGAGCGACGAGATCTACGAGCGCTATGTCTTTGACGGCTTGGAAGCGGTCTCGCCGGCCTCTGTGTCTGAGGCGGCGGCCCGCCTGACGCTCACCGTGAACGGATTCAGCAAGACCTTCTCCATGACGGGCTGGCGGCTGGGATATCTTGCCACGCAGGATGTCGAGCTGGCGCGAGCCATCGGGAACCTGCAGGACCACATGACCTCGAATCCCACCTCGTTTGTTCAGCGGGCCGCTCTTACGGCGCTGGATCCCGCGCGCACACCCGAGATCCGGTCGGCTTGCGACCTCTTTGAGAAGCGGCGAAACCTCATCGTCCGGCTGCTTCGCGCCGTCCCACGCCTGGCCGTGACCGAGCCCCAGGGCGCGTTCTACGTCTTCGTGCGCGTGGATGCCTTCGGGCTGGATTCCCTCACGTTCTCCGAGCGGCTGCTCGCCGAGGAGGGGGTGGCTGTGGTACCTGGCAAGCCCTTTGGGTCCGATGCGCACGTGCGCTTAAGCTTCGCGACCTCCGAGCAGGAAATTGAGGAAGGCGTGAAGCGCATGGGCGCCTGGCTTGGGCGCCTGTGAGGTGCGGCCGCGCAGCAAGTTCGCTCTCGGGACCGTCCACAAGGGGCCCCGCGAGCTGGTTCTCGGTACCGGTCGCCCGCGATCTGTCCTGATCGCGGGCTCCCTGCGCCCTCAGCTGCTACAGCCATCCATGGCTTCCGCGACGCCTCGGGAGCTGCCTCGAATCCAGCTCGCGGG
The DNA here is from genome assembly GCA_964587845.1 of uncultured bacterium. Taxonomy (GTDB): domain Bacteria; phylum Omnitrophota; class Omnitrophia; order Omnitrophales; family CAZPNG01; genus CAZPNG01. The sequence goes on from CAZPNG010000091.1 coordinate 8,381, forward strand.
GCCCCAGCTCGCCGATCCTGCGAACATCTCCCATGGCGTTCCGCTCCAGCTACGGCGCGCCGCGCGCTGCTAGAATAAAGTGAAATAGAAATCCCATGCCGTCTCCGTTTGTAATCCGCAAAGGCGAGACCCATAGCCGAAACGAGCTTCGCGAGAAGCTCGTGTCCTACCGCTACGAGCGCGTTCCCTTCGTCGTGAAGCCGGGCGACTTCGCGGAGCGCGGCGCTCTTCTCGACATCTACCCGGTGGGTTACCGCCATCCCATGCGCTTGTCCTTCCACGGCGCCGAGATCGAGTGGTTGCGCGATTTTTCGCTCACAAACTTCAACATGCTCTCGGAGTTTGACGAAGTGCGCGTTGCGTCCGTGTCGGAAGCCTTCTTCCGGGCCGCGCGGCGCATGGCGGCGCATGCCCATGACCGGGAGGTGCTCGAAGCGTGGGGCGAGTTGCAGGTGGGAGACTATGTAGTGCACTTGAACTACGGGATCGGGAAGTTTCTGGGTTCGAAGCGCCTGCGTGTTCAGGGCGAGTGGCGCAGGCACTTGGCCATGGAGTACGCGGACCGCGAGATTCTGTACCTTGAAGAGACCACGCTGCGGGGCGAGCTGGAACGCTACGTGGGGTTCTCGGGCAAGCCGCCGCGGCTCACCAAGCTGCACTCCAGCGAGTGGGAGCGAGTCAAGGAGCGCACGCGCGTGGCGGTGCGCTCGGTGGCGCGCGAGCTTTTGGAGCTGGCAGCCAAGCGCGACCTGCTCAAGGGCCACGCCTTCAAAGCGGACACCGAGTGGCAAAAGCGCTTTGAGAAGGAGTTTCCCTACGAGGAAACGCCCGACCAGGTTCGCACCACCCGGGAGGTGAAGGCCGACATGGAGTCGCCGCGGCCCATGGACCGGTTGCTGTGCGGCGACGTGGGATACGGCAAGACCGAGGTGGCCCTGCGGGCGGCCTTCAAGGCCGTGATGGACGGCCGGCAGGTGGCGTTCCTGGTGCCGACCACCATCCTGGCCGAGCAACACCACGTGACGCTCTCGGAGCGGTTGAAGACTTTTCCGGTGGAGGTGGATGCGCTCTCGCGTTTCAAGACGCCCGCCGAGCAGGCCGGCATTTTGAAACGCCTCAAGGACGGCTCCTGCGACGTGGTGATCGGCACGCACCGCCTGCTTTCAGACGACGTGGTGTTCAAAGACCTGGGGCTCGTCATCATCGATGAGGAACAGCGCTTCGGGGTGCGGCACAAAGAGCGGCTTAAACGGCTGCGCGAGCTGGTGGACGTGCTCACGCTCACGGCTACCCCGATCCCCAGGACGCTTTATTTCGCGATCACCGGCGCGCGCGACCTTTCCTTGATCCAGACGCCCCCCAAGGCGCGGGAGCCGGTGGAGACCCAAGTAGGGCCCTTCGAGGAATCAGTGGTGCGCGAGGCCATCGAGCGCGAGCTCGCGCGCGGCGGGCAGATCTATTTCGTCCACAACCGCATTGATTCCATCGAGAAGATGCACCGCCAGCTCCTCGAGTTGGCGCCGGGATTAAAGCTCGGCGTCGCTCACGGCCGGCTGCCTCCCAAGGCGCTCGCGGCCGTGATGCTGCGGTTCATTCGCGGCGAAATCGATTGCTTGCTGTCGACGAGCATCATTGAGTCGGGCCTGGACATTCCGAACGTCAACACCCTGATCGTGAACCGCGCCGACCGCTTCGGCTTGGCGGACCTCTACCAGCTGCGGGGCCGGGTGGGCCGGTTTACAAGAAGGGCGTATGCGTATTTCTTCTTTCCCAAGGTGATGCCGATGACCGAGGAATCCATGAAGCGCCTGGCTGCCATCGAGCGCTTTACGGCCCTGGGCTCGGGCTTTGACATCGCGCTCGAGGACCTGGAGATCCGGGGCGCCGGGAACCTCCTGGGGGAGCAGCAGAGCGGCTTCATCTACCAGGTGGGCTTTGACCTGTACTGCAAGCTGCTCAAACAGACCGTTGAGACCTTAAAGAAGGAGATTAAAAGCACCACGCCGGGCGCCGGGAGCCGGGGCACCCGCTGAAAGCGGGTCGGCTGCCAAGTCCCTGAAGGTCGAGAGACCGAAAGTGGGGGCGCCGGGAGCCGGGGCACCCGCTGAAAGCGGGTCGGCTGC
>CAZPNG010000092.1:0-23858 GCA_964587845.1 uncultured bacterium
GTTTCCCGTCAGCATGGTGCGGATGTGCTCATCGCCCTCCGCCGTGCGGCTGGCCATGAGGATGACTGCGGCCGCCGACACGGCGTAGATCACGCCAATCACCGCCTCGTGAGGGATTTTTTCCCGCCTCGTGCGGGTGAGCGCGAAAAGAGCGGCGCCGATGAAGGTGGCTACAAGCGAGAGCCAATACGTGGCCGGGTCCTGCGGGCCGCGCCCCAGGAGAACGGCGAGCGTCGCACCGAGCGCGGCGATCTGGGCGAGCGCAAGGTCCACGAAGATGACCTTGCGCTCCACCACGTGCAGGCCGAAGTAGGCGTGGATGCCGGTTAGGACCAGGCATGCCAGGAACGGCTTCCACATGAGCGCGATGAGATCAGCCATGGGGCTCCTTCAGGGCTGCCGCAAGCAGCCGCACGTTCGCATCGAAGAGCGACAGGAAATCGGTCGCCTCCTTGAGGTCTCCGACATTTTGGGCCAAGGTCACGACGCGGGCGCCCGTCCGCTCGGCCAGCTGTTTGGGCGCGCGGCTCTCCTGGTAGGGTTCCTTGAGAATCACCCGGGCCGCACGCTCCGTGATGACCCGCTCCAGTTGGCCCAGGTGCTTCGCGGTCGGCGGGATGCCGGGCTTGGGCTCCACGAATCCCACGACCTCGAATCCTGCGAAGCGGGCGAGGTAAGGCCAACTGTTGTGGTAAGCCACCACGACCGCCCCGCGGGCCGGCGACAGCTCGGCCTGCCAGGCCTTGAGCTTTTCGTCGAGCGCTTGCTCGAAGCGTTTCGCGTTCGCTTCAAATCCGGCGCGCTCGCCCGGGTAGAGTTCGGAAAGCTTGCTCGCAATGGCGCGCGCCATGACGGCCCCGTTCCGGGGGTCGAGCCAATAGTGGGGATTGCCGTAGAGGTGGATGTCCCCCTGCGCGCGGCTCACTGCGCTCGTCGGCACTTCCAGCAATTCAATGCCTTCCGAAAGAGCGAGCTCGCGTGCGCCACCCGGGAGGAACTGGGACTTGCCCGAGGCCTCTGCGAAGGGAAAGCGCCACAGCTCGAGGTCCAGGCCCGCATGCACGAAGAGGTTCGCCTTCGTGAGCTTGAGAACGTCCGAGGGACGCGGCTGGATGAAGTGGACGTTTTGCTTGGCCGGCGCCACGGCGTGCACCTCCACGAGCGCTCCGCCGACCTCTTGGACCAAGCTGGCCAGGGTGCGCGTGGTGGCCACGACGCGGATGGGTTCTGCCGGCGCGGCCGGGACCGCAACAGTCCCGGCCCAGAAGAGGAGAGTTGTGAAGAACGTGAGACGTTTCATCGATGTCTTCGCCTCTCTCATTGCAGCCCGTGACGGTCGACGCCGATTTGAAAGCGCGCCTGGAGATACACCTGGTCGTCTGAAATGCCTTGCGCGTTTTCAGTGTGCGAGTATTGGAGCCGGAACAGGGAGAACTCGCTTTGGTGAAACGTGAGGAAGGGCGAGATTTCCCAGGTGTGGTCGGTGCCGAAGCGCGTGGTAGAGGATGGCGCGGCTCCCGTGAAGCCGACCGAATCGAGCGGCTTGAGCCAGTCGAAGCGCACGCCGGTCGACCATTGCTTTGAGAGGTCCATGTTCAGGAGCGAGTAGAACCCCCACGGGTGTTCATCGAGGTCCCCGACGAACTCGAGCACGCCGTCACCGTTGGAGTCGATCGAGACCGGATTGCGAAAGTTTCGGTCCTGAACGTACACCTCATTTTGGACCTTGACCCCGCGCGCGCCATCCATCGTGTCGTGATAGGTGGCGTCGAAGCCGAAGACGTGCGTCGAGTAACGGTCGTTGCCCTTCGCGCGGGCCGGGCCGTCGAGGTTGTCCGATCCGAAGAGCGCCGTGCTTCCCAGTTCAAGACTTTTCGTGTCTGAGAGATCGAAGAAGCTCTTCAGGTGGGCATTGAAGGCGGGGCGGCGGGCGAGACCGGAGAAGGTCGGCGCGCCGCGGCCGTTCAAAACCTCGCCGGTGATCTCAAGGGGGATGTCCCAGGGGTTGGGAATGAAGTTTTGCAGCCGCACGCCGGAGGTTTTCCAGCCCTCTTCGCCGAAAAAGTTGGAGACGACAAGCGGTTCGGTCGCCAGATCGAGTGCGTGGCGGTCGATCAAATTGGCCTTGCCGATCTTGGGCCGGATCTTGCCGACTTGCGCCTTGAAACCGAGCGGCAGGTCATAGCGGGTAAGGAATGCCTGCTCGATCTCCGCGTTCTGGCTTTCGAGCGCGTCGTTGAAGACGATTGCAGCGTCGAATCGGCTGTAGGGGTCGACGTACTGGCCGAACACGAGCTCCAGTTCCCTTACCGCAATGCTGTCCTTACCCTCTCCTTCCGTGGTGTCCTCGGTGAGGTGCGTGACCACGTCCCCGACCACGCCCACTTCGGGATTCCAGTTCACAAGTCCCGGCGCCTCGACGGCCGGCGGGCCGGGCAGCACGGGTGCTCCCTTGAGGCCGCTTCCCTCGATCAATCGGCCCTCGAGCTCGGCGATGCGCGACCCTTGCCTCTCGACGAGGTCTTTCTGGCCTGCCAGGGCGGCCTGCATGCCCTCGATGGCCGCTTGCATGCTCGCAAGCTGCTGTTCGATCGAGCCGGCGAGCCCCTGAGCTAGGACCGGGCAGGGCGCCGTCAAAGCGAAAAGAAAAAGAGAAAATAGAATCGTTCTGATTCGCATCGTATCCTCCTTGGAACGCTTGAAGCTGGAAGTGTCTTGTTGTCTGAGGGAAAGTGGGACTTAGGAGAGAACGGGGGGAGCGCGGGTCAGGAGACGCGCCACGGCCTCGCGCAACGGGGGCGCGGCCGACGTCGCGGAGATGAAACGGCAGACTGCGAGCGCTGAGAAGAGCGCGGCGATGAGGGCGAGGACAGCTTCAATGCGGCGGACGAACTGGCAGACGACGCAGTCGTGCCAAGCCTCGCCGCCGTCGTGATGGTGCAGAAAGGCTGCGGCAAGGCAGGTCAGGAGAACCAGGACAAATACGGCCAGAAGCCTGCGGCGTCCGGAGAGGTTCACAGGGATACTATACCCGCGCTGTCAAGCTGGCAGACACTTCTACGCAAGTTGCGCCCGCACTAACTCTATGCTGGATTTGAGGTTAAAGAAATCCGGCCATGTGCCGTGATATACTTAATGGGAAGGTGAATTGAGATGGACAAGAAGCGCTTTGCCCGGGCGATGCTCGCCTCACTTGCCTTGCTGATTGCGGCGATCCTGCTGTTTCGCCGGGCGGCCATCTTCTTGCTTCCCCTGTTCCTGGTCATTCTGCTTTACCGTTCCAAACGAGGAGAGCGCCTCTTTAAGGCCGATGACGACGACCCAGCCGATTGGTGGAAGAGGGGCAAGCGGGCGAGCGACGCCTAGGCAGCTTTCGTCCCGCTGGGTTTCAATCTGGATCCACCCCCGCCGGACCATCCGCCAGATCGTAGACACAGATCCCAAGCCATTTGTCACGGCGCTCGCCATCTCGACAGGAGCGCTCAACCGCCTCATGCAGTGGGTCGGGCCCGCTTCGGGCTCCGGGTTGCCCTTGTGGATGACCGGGATCCTTGCTCTGGTTGTGGGCGCCCTCACGGGCTGGATCGGCCTGTATCTTTTCGGATGGCTGTATCGCTGGGTGGGGAGCTGGATGGGAGGCAAGGCCTCGAACGCTGAGGTGCGGGCCGCCATCGCCTGGGTTGAAATCCCCACGTTCGCGGTGTTCGCCGTCTGGATTCTCGTGGCCATACTCTCGCCGGCCTCGGTCGGCGCCGCGCCGGCTGCGGCGCGCCCCGGCGCCCTGCAGGCCGCGTTGGGCATCGTCTTTGGAGCCGTGTCGTTTGCGGCGTGGATGGGATCGGTAGTTCTGGCGTGTCACACCCTGGGCGAGGTGCACGGCTTCTCGGCCTGGAAGGGCTTGGGCACGCTCGTCATTCCCAACGCTTTGCTGATCGTGCCCCTTTTCCTGGCGGGAACGATGGCTGCCCTTTTTGTCCCGATGATGCCGGGCGCAAGGGTGCGCTCGCCCGGCGTCTCCGTTCAGGCCCCGCAACCGGCCCAGGAGGCCGGCGAGCCCCATCCCATGTTTCCCGAGGAACCGTTGCTTCCGGCTCCCACCCATCCGCAAGCTGCGCGCGAAGCCGCGGCCGCCATCCTGCGCGGCCTGGCCACGGCCATGGAGGAATACCGCGCCCGCTTCGGCGAGTATGCGTCTTCCCTGCAAGGCCTGAAGGACAATGGGTTGCTGCCCGAGCAGCCGTTCAGTGAAGTCGTGGGGAAGGGCGTCCTGGATGGCTATGAGTATGCGCTCGAAAAGAGCGCTGCAGATTTCTTTTCTCTCCGGGCCCGGCGCCAGGACACGGTTGCGGCGGGTTCGGGTGTCCTCACCGTCGATCAGAACGGCACCGTCTTGGAAGACGGACAGCCGTTCGACTCGAAGACCTCTGTCTTTGCAGAGGCGCAGAACACAGCGCCTTCACAAGAGTAAGCTTTCCCAAAAATTTAGAGTTAGAGTGCTAGCGCGCAGGCGGCAAGAGCGGCGCCTGCAAGAGCGTGCCTGTAGCGCGCCAGCCGGCACGCTGCGGGCAAAGGGATGTTCGTCGCCGCCAGGACGGCGGCGAGCTGGGTCAGGAGGGTGGAAACGCTGAAAGCGAACGCGATGAGCGCGAGAGCCCGTGGATCTCCGCCGGAGAGCATGAGGGTGGGAATGAGCGGTTCGCAAGGGCCGAGGATGAAAATGGCGAGGAGCATCGGCGGGGCTGCTTGCAACGTGCGGGGGGCCGATCGCCGGAGGGCTTGGTGCAGGCCCCAGAGGGCGTAGGCGATTCCCAGGCCCATCAGCAACCAGGAAGCTAGGGCGGCGCGCATGGCTTGGAGCCACGGCCCGGCGACAAAAACTGCGGCCAAGGCCGCGAGGCCTGCGCTGACCAGATGGCCGACACCGCAGAGCAGGGTCACGCGAGCGGTCTTGAGGCGCGTCCAGCCTTCCGCGCGCGCCAAGGCGGCGAAGGGCAGGTAGTGGTCCGGGCCCAGGAGGGTGTGGAGGAATCCGGCGGATCCCGCGGTAAGCGCGAGGACCCAAACGTCATGCCCCATGGGGACGCCTCCTCAAATGGCTGCGCAGAGAGTATCACGCTCACGGGTTGCCCGGCAACCGGTATTTAGGTCTTCGGCTCCGGGCTCTATTTGCCGACAAAGAGAAGTGGGTGATAGACTTTAAGAGAGGGGTGATGCGGGATGCCTACCGGGAATGCCAAGCATAAGCTGCTCCTCATCGATGATGAACAGGAAATCCTGGACATCATCAAGATGAAGCTGCAAGCGCGCGGCTACCTCGTCGACACGCTCCTCACCGGCCGGGGGGCGGTGGAGCAGGCCAAGCGGCTTCGCCCGGACCTCATTTTACTCGATCATCGCATGCCCGGGATGGGAGGCCCGGAGGTTTGCCGCCTTCTGAAGGCAGATCCCCAGACCCAGGCCATTCCCGTCATCATGTTCACCGCCGCGATGGCGTACGGCCTCGAGGCCGAATGCATCGGGGCGGGCGCGGAGACCGTGGTTTACAAGCCCTTCATCGCGGATCTTCTTGAGGCCGTGAAAACCCTCCTTTCGGGTCAGAAAATCGACCACAATCCAGACGACAACATCGTTTGATAGGGCAGGGCGTCGCCCTGCTCGTTGAGGAGAGTGAGGGTTAGCGGGGCATCAAAGGGATTTGAATGTGGATCAGGAAGAGGGCGAGGGCGACGGTGATCGTGGCGACCACGAAGCCGGGCTTGAGCCACTCCATGAACTTGATGTTCACGCCGAACTCTTTTTCAAGCATGCCGGCGGCCACGATGTTGGCGGTCGAGCCGATGATGGTGAGGTTGCCGTAGAGGGTCCCGCCGAAGAGCATGCCCCACCAAAACGGGTAGATGTACATGCCCGTCTTTTGAATCTCCGTGAGAATCGGGATGAACGTGGCTACAGCGAGCACGTTGTCCATGAGGCCCGTAAGCAAGCTGATCGAAGCCGTGAAGATCACCAGGAGCAGGGTGGGATTGTTCTGGCCGACCGAGAGCATGCCGCCTGCGATGCGCTCGGTGACACCCACGTACTTGAGTGTTCCCACCGAGGCGAACAGCGACATGAAAAAGGCGAGCGTCCACCAATCCACCCGCCGCATGAAGAACTCCCGCGCTTGCTTAGCCTCGAGCAGGATGGCGATTGCGCCGGCCATGAGCGAGATGGCCAGCAGCATGGTGTTCTTTTGAAGGCCCAGCTGTTCCTCGATGCGGGCGTGCATGACGAGCGCGGCCACGGTGCCCAGGAACAAAACCCAGCAGACGCGAATGTCGCTCTTCTTATGCGCCACGTGCTTGGTCTCGTCCAGCTCCTTGCGCTCGGATTTCATCCGCTCCTCGAGCTCCCGGATGCTCTTGGAAAAGAGCAAAAAGCAAAGGGGAATCGTCACAGCGAGCGAGACGAGCGAAATGGGGCTGGCCCACCGCAGAAAATCAGCGAAGGTCAGGTGGGCGCGCATGGCGATCATGACGCCGATGGGGTTGCCCACGGCTGTCGCGCTTGAGCCGATGTTGGTGGTGAAGACCAGCATCATGAGGAAAGGGATCGGGTTCAGTTTGTAGCGCTTGGCGAGGTGAAACATGGCGGACATCATGAAGAGAATGGAGGTGACCTCGTCCACGAGCGACGCGAAAACCGCGGCAAGGGCCATCAGCACGCCCATCAAGAGATAGCCGTGATGGCCGATCGAGTCCACCACGCGCGCGATCAGATACTCGAAAAAGTGCTTTTCCTCGAGATAGCCGATGAGCGTCATCATGCCTACCAGGAACAAGATGATGTCGAGGCCCGCAAACTCGATCACATGCTCGACGTCCAGGAGGCCGAAGGTGAGCAGCACGGCGATTCCGGCGAACGCGAAGGTGAGCCGGAACGGCCAGAAAAACAACGTGCCGCAAAGCACGCTCATGAAGACCAGGGTGGCGACGATCTGCGAGCTTGTGAATTGGAGCCTGTAAAGAAGAAGGGCGATGGCGGCGAGGGAGGCGAAAAACCCGATGGGTTTCTTCAAATCCATGCGCGGCATTGTATCACAATCGCGCGGAAGGAGAATCATATTCGCTCACGCGTGATCGCTCGGGCTGGTCCGGTTGAGTCGCCCGCCCGATTGAGGTAAAATGCAAACTTCAAAAGGAGCAAGCATGTCGACCCCCACGAGCGCGAATGTGATCCAGAAAGCGTCCTGGTCCCGCCTGACCACCGTTCAAGCTGTGGTGGCCACGCTTGCGGGAATCATTTCCATCACCGGTGGGCTGTTTTCAATGCGGCACACCCTCTTGGCGGGCAAGGGCTCCGTGGCCGGCGTCGTGATCGATCGGAATGTCGGAAGGCCGTTGCTCTCGGCTGAGGTGGAAATATCCAATGCCGAAAGCCTTGTGGTGGGCACGCTGCATACGGCCGAGGACGGCCGTTATCAGTTGGAGCAGCTCAAGGAAGGGGCCTATGTCGTCAAGGCTTCCGCGGTTCGGCACCTGCCGCAGACCCGGGCGGTGACGGTGAGCGCCGATCAGGAAACCAGGGTGAACTTTGACCTGGTTGCCATTGAGGCTCCCACCCTCACCCCGCCTGTCCTGTACCGGCCCATTCAGCCGTATCCCGTGACCCCTTCCTTTCAGCGGCCGGAGGCTTCCTTACAGAGCGGCCGTATCGCGGTGCCCGCGAGATCCGTCTACGAAGAGCCCGCGCCTCCGTATCGCTCGGTGCGTTCTAGCGGGGATGTCACGGCTGCGTTCCTCAAGACGGCTGTCGTGATTGCGCAGGAGTTGTCGCAGCGCAGGCAAGAGCAGCGCGAGGCGGCCGAGAGCTCGCAACTTCCTCCCGCTTCCGGCGCGAGTCAGCCGTCCGCTTAAATCCTCTCCGTTTCTCGGTGAATGTCCCGGATCGTCTTGTTTGCGGCGAGGCCCATTATCTCTTCCAACGCGAGAGGCATGACGAGGGACCAATTGTCGGGGCTCCTTGTGCCGGGGAAGTTGACCCGAAAAGCCCAAGCGTCGGGCGTGAAGGAATCCGCGAGCGAGAGGTAGTCGGTCAGAAGCTGGATTGAAAAAATGGAGGCGCTTGCGCTCGCTCGCCGCAGGGCGGCCTTGACGAGAACCGGCGTCGCGCGCTCGGGCATTTTGCCCGGCAGGCCGAGCGAGGACCAGAACTTCTCGCGCTCGCCGAACGTTCCCCTGTGAAGGTCCACGAGCGCGCGCGCGTCTTCCAAGCTTCGGCCGACCCGGGTGAGGAGATAGCTCTCGCCGGCCTCCCGGCACCACCGCAGCCTTCCGTGCTTGGAGCGCCTGAGGTCGAAGAGATTGTCCTTCACGGCGTCGAGATTGAACCCCGCTGCATCGGTGACCTTGCGCGCGTGCGCCTCGTCCACCGTTCCCGCCTCGTGTTCCCACCAGCCTCGAAAACTGGAGGTGTCGTGCGTGGAGATCACCGCCATCGAGCAAGCGCGGTACGCCTCAGGCGCTTTGAAGTCGCAGGTGCTTCCCCATTCCTTCGTCCACCGCTGCACCTCCATGCCGGGAATGCCGAACTCGGCGAGCACGCGGTTCGAGCAAGCCGGCACCACCCCGAGATCCTCCGCGCAAGCCAGCATGGCGCTTGAGTCCGCCAGGACGGACAGGATGGCGCGCCCGTGCTCTTCCCAACGGGCCTCCTCCGTAGGGTCAAACGAGCCGGCGAGCGCTGCATTCTCGAGGGGCTCGCTCTGAGGGATCGACCACAGGCGGAAAGCGCCCACCACGTGGTCGATGCGGAAGAGATCGTAAAAGTTCTGCGCGTAGAGGAGCTTTTGCTTCACGTAGTCGTAGCCGTGCGCGGCAATGCGCGGCCAGTCGTAGGGCGGCATGCCCCAGCGCTGGCCCTTGGCTTGGTACCTGTCGGGGGGCGCGCCGGACGCGAAGTCTAACTTGAAATAATCCTGATGGGCCCATACGTCCGCGCTGTCGCGGGAGACGAGGAAGGGCAGGTCTCCCATGAAAAGCACGCCCTTCTTCGCAGCATAGACCTTGACGGCGCGAAACTGCTCGTAGAGCTTCCATTGGATCCACTCCTGGAAGCGGAGGTTCTCGGCGTACCGGCGCGCAAACGCGCTCAGGGCGTGAGGGTCGCGCCGGGCCAACGGCTCGGGCCACTCGAACCACGCGTGAAGCCCCTGATGTTCCTTGATGACCTTGAAGAGCGCAAAGTCATTGAGCCAGGCGGCGGACTCGCGGCGAAAGCGCTCGAAGGCCGGACTCGGCCGCTTGCCCGCGCGCTGGAAGACGCGCCACAGACACTCGAGCTTGGCACCCTTCACTTTGTAGTCCACGCGGCCGATCTTTGAGCGCGCCCGGCCGCCCGGTGGGAAGCGGCGGGAGAGTGAGGTGAGGTCCTTCGGGTCAGCGCCGAGCTCGCGAAGCGACAGGTAGAGAGGGTCCAGCGCGAAAGAGCTTTCCGCGTCGTAGGGCTGGAAGCCGAAGCCCACGTCGTTTACGGGAAGCAGTTGGATGATGCTCATGGAGCAGGAGGCGCACCAGTCGACGACAAGTTTGAGGTCTGGAATCTCCCCCATGCCGATGCTCTTCTTGGAGTACACGGAGAATAGAGGAACAGCCACGCCCGCACGGCGGACGGCCCCGATGCGTTCCCACTGGCGCGCGCTTCGCGTCGCCAGCAACCCCTCGACCCAGGGATAGGCGTTCTTAGCTGTCTTGGCGGGGGTCATTGAAGGAGGACGGCGAAGCCGAGAAAAGAAGAGATGCCGACCACGTCGGTGACGGTGGTGAGGATGATGTTGGAGCATTGCGCGGGATCGAGCCCCACCGCTTTCATGGTCAGCGGGATGGCGGCCCCTGCGAGGGCAGCGGCAATCAGGGTGACAATCATGGCCAGGCAGGCCACGACGCCCAGGAAGGGGCTTCCCAGCCACAGCCATGCGCCCAGGGCCGTCGCCGAGCCGATCGCAAGACCGTTCAAGATGCCCAGGCTGGCTTCCTTGAGCAGCAGGCGGGCGATGCGGTTCTTGGGGATCTCCCGCATCACCAGGCCCCGCATGACCACGGCGAGCGACTGCGCGCCCGCGTTGCCACCCTGGCCCGCCACGACGGGCAGGAAGACCGCGAGCACCGTGGTGCGCGCGATCACGTCCTGAAAAAACGAGACGACCCATGCGGCCAGGAAGGCCGTGCCGAGATTCACGTACAGCCACGGCAGGCGCTTCGCGACGGAGAAACGGATCGGCGAGAACGGCCGCTCGTCTCCGCCCGCGCCGAACATCTTTTGAATGTCCTCGGTGGCTTCCTCACGCGCGTCGGCAAGCAGCTGTTCCGCGCGCACGATGCCGAGCAGCCGGTTGTCTGAATCCACCACCGGCGCCGCGAAAAACCGGCGCTTGGAAAGTTCCTCAGCCACCTGCTCGCGGTCCATGAAGGCATTCACGGTGAACACGCCCGTGCGCATGACCGACGCCAGCAAGGCCCGCTCCTCCGCGAGCATGAGATCGCGCATGTTGATCACCCCCACGAGGCGGTCCTGCGCATCTACGACATAGGCATAGGAAGCCGGCGACTTCGCGCGCGCCAGGGCACGGATCTTCTCGACGGTGTCTCTCACCGTGAGGTCCGAATGGAAGGCGAGGAGTTCGGTCGACATGATCCGCCCCGCCGACCCTTCCGGGTAGGTGAGGAGTTCCTGAAGCCGCCGCCGCGTTTTCTCGGGCAGGTGCGAAAGGAACGGCTCGCGCCGATCGGAACGCAGGTGAATGAAGATCGCGGCGCCCTGCTCGGGCTCGAGGATCTTCACGATCTCGCCGAACTGCTCGGCCGGCAGCTCGGCCAGAAGCGCCGCCGCGTGGCCCGCTGTGAGATACGGAAAAGCGCGCGCGGAAAGTTGGGCGGGCAGCTCTCGCAGCACGGCCACCGCGTCCTCCTGGGGGAGCGTCTCCAGGGAGTGCGCCGCCGTCAGGGGATCGTTTTCGAAGTATTTTCGAACGAGGGGAAGAAGGGGGGTCGATTCCATGCGTTCGTGGCCTGCAGGGCAGCTAGCGCGCGGAGGGCTTATCCTCGATCTGCACGATGATTTTTTGAGGAGCGATGCTTTCCAGCTCGAGAGACTTTGGAAACTCGATGTTGGCGCCCGAGAGCTTGATCACCTGCCGCCCTTTCTTGGCTTGCATGAGGTGGGCCGTGACGGCGAGATTATCCTTTTTCAGGAAGTACAGGTCGCGGCGCCGCCCCGAAAAGGTGACCTCCACCGCCGGAGGCTCCACGCTGACCACCGCGAGCTGCGGGGGGATGGGCTCGACCTGGATGGGAAGCCGGTGGCTCCTGTAAACGAACTCCGATCCGAACGAGAGCACAAACCACAGGGCACCCGCGAGCACGACCGCCACCACCTTCTCGCGGGAATTGGTCGTGAAGAACTCGCGCCACGGCTTGGCTTCCAGGGTCGGGTTGACCTCCTGGTAGAACTTGTCGAGCAGCCGCACGAGCGATTCCGGGTCCTCCAGGCGGCGGATTTGGCCGTTTCGGGCGGCCGAGATCGTGCCGCGCTCCTCCGAGACCACCAGGCACAGCGCGTCCGAGAGCTCCGAGAGGCCCAATGCGGCCGCATGCCTCGTGCCCGTGTGCTGATCGAGCGCCTTGAGGTTCTTCGAGAGCGGCAAGTGGCAGGAGAACATCGTGACGCGGTCGCCGTCCACGACCACCGCTCCGTCGTGGCCCTGCGAGTGCGGATCAAAGAGGCTTTTCAAGAGCGGCTCGCTCATGCGGCCGCTTAACTCGACGCCGCCGTCCAGGTGGCGCAGGATGAGGTCGCGCCCCCTCAAGACCACGAGCGCTCCGACGCGCTCCCGCGCCAGGTCCGCGAGCGTGCGCGTCAACGTTTCCACCTCTCCGCGGGACATGCGCACCGCTTTGCGCCGCCCCAGCCGCCGCTCGAGACTCCAGACCGCGATGCGCTCGAAGAAGTGCCGGATTTCCTCCTGAAAAATAACGACCAGCGTAATGAGGGTGACGGGCAGGAAGGCCTCTACCACGGCGGTGGTGAGAAACAGGTTGAACTGGCGCGCGATGAGGTAGAGGCCGGAGAAGATGACGAGGCCGGTGAGCACAAACTGTGCTTTGGTGCGCTTGATGAGAACCAGCAGCGCGTAAATCAAAATCGCCATGAAGACAATGTCGAGGAAGTCCGCCGCGCCGACCGCTTTCATCCAGTCGAAAATCGTCATCGCTTGGGCTCATCCTCGGCGCCGCCGCGAAACGGCGTGTAAAACTCGGGCTTCACGGGAACGCGGACTCGCCGGCGCAGCCGGTCCAGCAGAGATTCCTCCGCCTCCTGCCACCTGGCTTGGGAGGCGGGGCCGACCTTGAAGCTTCCGCCCGCGATGGCGTCATGCCCGCCGGCCTCGCCCCGGTGCTCGAAAATGTCGCGCAAGATCTCCCCCGCGTCCGCGTTGGGGTTGTCGATTCTCAAGGAGACGTGCAGCTTGTGGCCGAACCGGCCGGTCGCCAGGGACCAGTGCATCCGGCTATAGGTTAGCAGAAAATCCGCGATCTGGGACACCAAATCGGGGTTCTCCACGACGCCCAGGTGGGAGACGATGAGGCGCCGGGAAACGCGCGCGGTCTCGATTCCCCGGGCCAGCGTGGTGAAAAAGCGCCGGGAGCGCGCGGGGTTCTGAATCTGCGCCAGGACTCGCAGGTCGCAGCGCGGCAGAATCGCGAGGTAAGTCTCCATGATGTCGGGCCGGCGGGCGCGGTAAAGGTTGAGGGTGTCGGAGAGAATGCCGTAGGCGAGCGCTGTCGCGACGCCCGAGGGAAGCTCCGTCTTGCTGCGAAGGAGCGCCTTGGCCAGGATGATGCACGTGGCGCCGCAGTCGGGGTCGATCACGGCCAGGTCGGCCGCGGGCTTTTCCACGGAGGGGTGCTGATCGATCACGAGGGTGGCGCGCCGGTTCTTGGGGAACGAGTTGTTCTGGAATCCCGGCTGAGTGTCCACGAGCGCCACGTGCTCGAACTTGCGCAGGTCGGAGGCCTGCAGCTTTCGCACGGGGAGTTTCAGCAGCCGCACCATCTCGCGGTTTTCCATGCGCCCGATGATCCCCCCGTAGACGATCTTCGACTCGATGCCGAAACGCCGGGCTGCGAGATACTGGAGCGCATAGGCGCTGGCCAGCGTGTCGGGATCCGGATAGTCGTGCGTGAGGATGAGGAGCGGCGAGAGGGTGCCCCGTCGGCGCGAGAGGAAACGCAGAATCTTTCGCGCGTTGCGGGCGGTGGCGGCTTGCTGGGGATCGCGCCGTTTCATGGCCACAGGTGCGCGGTGTCGTGTTGGCGGAGCACGGAGGTATGAAACTC
This sequence comes from uncultured bacterium, assembly GCA_964587845.1. Classification (GTDB taxonomy): domain Bacteria; phylum Omnitrophota; class Omnitrophia; order Omnitrophales; family CAZPNG01; genus CAZPNG01. The sequence goes on from CAZPNG010000092.1 coordinate 13,374, forward strand.
CTTGGGGCTCACGCGAAGATCCACGAGGAGCCGCGTAAGATGCCCGGCGGAGGCGCGCACGACCTCGGTCACGGCCTGGGGGCGCTCGGCCAGCTCCCGCACGAGGCGGAAGAGGTGATCCTGCGCGGCCCGATCGTCGAGTGAGACGCCGATTCGCCTGGAAATCTCCATGATCTGCAGGCACTCGGCCGCGAGGTCGGGGCGAAAGTGCGCGAGGTTGGCCTTGGTACGCTTGCACAGCTCGCGGCTTAGGAAGGCCGACACGCCGTCCATCTTGAGTTCCACGCCGAAAGACTTGGCGATGTCGATCACGCGGTACATGGGCTGGGCTTCGGAAGCCGTGAACCCATGCTCGGCCAGGGCCGCGACCGATGCACTCAAGCGGCGCGTCAGGGTGTGCTCGGCGGCGAAGCGCACGACCTCCGGAATGGGCAGGTTCACGGAGCGGCAAATTTCATGGACCCGCCTGTTTTCCTCGTAGAGGTTCTCGTAGACCGTATTCATCTTCTCGACGGATTCGCGCGTGAGAATGCGGATGAGGCGGGTGCGCTCGGCCAGGGGCAGGTCCTTGAGCGCGTAGTAGGTGTGCCCGAAGAAGGCGTCGATTCTGCGAAGGATTTCCACGACGTGCAGAGAGCGCAGCTCCTCGAAAAGCTCCCGCTCCAGGTCGGCACTCGCGCCGGGGTCCGTGAGGGGCTTCACCGAGCATCGGAAGTCGAAGAGGCCGATCTGGACGACAATGAAGGCCAGATCGGATTCCTCCAGGGTCACGCGGGAGGTGACGCGAAGGCGCCCGAAGTGAAGTGTGAGATCGCCGTAGGATTCCTTGCGGCGGGCGAGGATGCCGAGCTTGTAGCAGTAGAGGGCGAGTTCATCCTTGGCTTCGAAAAACTCCTCGAAGATGCCGCAGATGGCGTAGCAGCTTGCAATGTGCGCCATCGTGGCGCGCCTCGGCCGCACGAGCGCTTCATAGACGCCGCGGCCGTTGGCAAGATCGGCCACATTGCTGGGGGCGGCTTCCAGGCGCAGGAGGAACTCCTCTTCCAGCCCCTCGCGGCCGAGGATCTCTTGCGCGAGCTCGATCGCTCTCGCGGCGTACATCAGGATCTGCACGGTTTCGATCCCTGACAGCTCCGTGAAAAACCAGCCGCAGCTGGTGTACATCAGCATGGCGTGCCTTTGCATCTCGAGCAGTTTAAGGGAGAGGATGACTTCTTCGCGACTGAGCTCCCGGGGCGCGTGTCGGCCCAGGAAATCCAAGATGGCTTTCTCCGAGCGGTCTAAAACGACCGTCATGTAGTCGTCGCGCGCGGCCCAGATGTCCTTCAGCACATCAGTGCCGCGCGCCTCGTAGAGGCGGCTGAGTTCGCCGCGCAGCCAATCGAGCGCTTGACGCAGCGGACTTCGCCACCGCTGATGCCAGTGGGCGGGGCCGCCCCCGCGGCATCCGCAGTCATCCGACCAGCGCTTCACGCCATGCGCGCAGCTCCACGACGTGCCGCCTTCCTTGAGCTTGACCTCCTCGCGCGGCGGGTGGGCCTCGAGAAACTCCGCGTAGTTCACGGTGCGAAGGCCATGTTTGGACGCCTCCGAGTTGACGAGGTAGGCGATGGCGCGCTCGCCGTACGCGCGATGATGGCCGAAACTTTCGCCGTCGGTGGCAAGGTGAATGAGCTGGGCCCCATCGTGCGCATCCACCTTGGCCGAAAGCAGGCGGCCCATGAACATCTTGGCTTCGAAAAGCAAATCGCCGAAGCCGACGTCCTTGGAGATGGGGCCGTCATAGAAGAAGACGTCAATAGACTTGTGGGGGTCCTTTTCGAGAAAGCATCGGTAGGCCCGCTTGGGATCGATGCAACCGGCCGAGACATCCTGCCAGGGATGTTCCCCAAGCGGCCGAACGGCGCGGGCCTGATGGGGGGAAAGAATGAGGAATTTCATGCCCTCTTCCACCAGCACCTCGAGGGTCTCCTCGTCGACGGCCGTTTCGGCGATCCAGATCGCTTCGGGGTCGCGGCCGAAGCGGTGGCGAAAATCGGCCACGCCCCAGCGCACCTGGGTCACCTTGTCACGCCGGGTAGCGAGCGGGAGGATCATGTGGTTGTAGACTTGGGCGATGGCGTTTCCATGCCGGCTTCGGGCGTGGCGGCTCGAGCGGTCGGCATTCAAAATCGCCCGGTAGGTGTCGGGGTGCTTCGCTTCCAGCCAGGAGAGGAGCGTGGGGCCGAAGTTGAAGCTTATTTTTTCGTAGTTGTTGACGATGTCGGCGATGCGGTCCTGATCATCCAGGATGCGCGCCGTCGCGTTGGGAAGGTAGCACTCCTGGTGGATGCGCTCGTTCCAGTCGTGGTAGGGGGCCGCGCTCTCCTGGAGCTCGATCTCCCCAAGCCACGGGTTTTCCCGCGGCGGCTGGTAAAAGTGCCCGTGGATGCACAGGCAGGTCTCGTGAGCGGCGCTCACGGCCGGCCCCTCCAGGGTTTTGATTTTAAGTAATGGGGGCGATGATTCGCTGGCTGCTCGCATACCAGGAACTGATCACGGCTTTTGTGATGACCATTTTTCTGATCACCCAACGATTGAAGCGCCGTACGCGCTAGAACCTGCCTCATTTCACCCAAGTCCTCACCATTTACTAGTTTACGACATTTTACCCCAACGCTTGACACCCCTCACGGGTGAGTGTAGCGTAGCACCGTGCCTGCGTCTGGAACCCGGCCCGCGTGGCCGAGATGGCTTCTCGCAGCGGCGTTTGTACTGGTGAGTCTTGCAGCTGCGGCCCTCGTGCGGAGATGGCCTTGGAAGGAGAGCCCCCGGTTGAGTCAAACCAGCGAGAAAAGCGGGAAAGCCAACCGCCTCCTCCAAGAGAAAAGTCCCTACCTGCTGCAACATGCTTACAATCCGGTGGATTGGTATCCATGGGGTGAGGAGGCCTTTTGGAAGGCAAAGCGCGAGGAAAAGCCCGTATTTATTTCGATCGGCTATACGACGTGTTATTGGTGCAATGTGATTGAGAAGGAATCGTATGAAAATAGCGAGGTGGCCGAGCTTCTCAACCGCGGCTTTGTGGCGATCAAGGTGGACCGCGAAGAGCGGCCGGATCTGGATTCGATCTACATGGACGCGGTCACGGCCATGACGGGGCAGGGCGGGTGGCCCATGAGTGTTTTTTTGACTCCGGAGGGGAAACCGTTTTGGGGCGGCACGTACTTTCCTCCGGAGGACTATTACGGCCGCCCGGGCTTCAAGCACGTGCTCGGGCTGATTGCCGACGGCTGGAAGAACCGCAGGGAGGAGATCTTGAAGTCGAGCGCCGAGATGACGGAGGCCTTGGGGCGCGACAAGTTGACCGGGGAGTCCGGAGCGCTCTCAGAAGCTACGATCAAGGACGCCGTCGGCGAGTTCGAGGGCCGCTACGAGGAAACCTACGGCGGATTCGGCCGCGCGCCCAAGTTTCCCAGCAGCCACAACTTGTCGTTTCTATTGCGCGCGTGGGCGCGCACTCGCAAAGCGTCGGCCCTCGAGATGGTTGAACACACCCTCGGCCACATGGCGCGCGGCGGCATGCACGATCAGATCGGAGGCGGCTTTCACCGCTATTCGACGGACGAGCAGTGGCTCGTGCCGCACTTCGAGAAGATGCTCTACGATCAGGCCCTCCTGGCCCGCACGTACTTGGAGGCCTACCAAGCAACAGGCAAAGCTGAGTATGCCGATGTCGCGCGCGGTGTTCTGGAGTATGTGCTGCGCGACATGACAGATGCGCGCGGCGGGTTTTATTCCGCGGAGGATGCCGGAGAGGTGGGCAAGGAGGGCGAGTTCTACGTGTGGCGGCCCGCCGAGGTGAAGGCCGTGTTGGGGGAGGAGGAGGTGAAGCTCTTCAGCCGTTTTTACGATGTCACGGAGAGCGGCAACTTCGAGCACGGCGCGAGCATCCTGCACGCGGCGCAGCCCCTTGAGGCGTTTGCGAAGATGGAAGGGCTGCCGGCCGAGGAGGTCGGAGGGCGTCTTGCGGCCGCGAGCGAAAAGATGCTCGCGGCGCGCAGTTTGCGCAAGCGGCCGCACCGGGATGACAAGGTCTTGACCGATTGGAATGGCCTGGCGATCGGCGCGTTTGCTCTGGCCGCGCAGGTCCTCGATGAGAACCGTTACCGGCAAGCGGGCAAGCGGGCGGCGGATTTCATCCTAGCCGAGCTTGTCCGAAAGGGCCAACTGTTGCACCGCTATCGGGATGGTGAAGCCGCCATCCCCGGCTACCTCGATGACTATGCCTTCCTGGCTTGGGGGCTGATGGACTTGTACGGGGCCACCTTTGAGGTGCGCTACCTCGCCGAGGCCCAGAGGTTGGCGCGGGAGATGGTGCGGCTCTTTTGGGACACTGAACGGGGCGGTTTTTACATGAGCGGCAGCCACAACGAGCAGCTGGTGGCGCGCTCCAAGGAGGGGCATGACGGGGCGGTCCCTTCAGGCAACGCCGTGGCCGCGCTCGTGCTGGAGCAGCTTGGGCAGCTCACCATGGACCGCGAACTCAAGGGTTATGCGGACAAGGTGTTTGAGGCGTTCTCCGGCCAGATTTCCCGGGTGCCGGCCGGTTTTCCGCAGATGCTCGCGGCCTTCGACTTTGCGCTCGGTCCCTCTCAGGAGATCGTCATCGCCGGCGAGCCGGGCGCAGCCGAGACCCGGGCCATGCTTGAGGCGGTGCGCAGGCGCTTTTTGCCGCGCGCGCTCGTCGTGCTGCGGCCCGGCCTGGATGCCCCCCGCGACCTTCGCGACCTCGTGCCGTTCGTGAAGGACCAAAAACCCATCGGGGGCAAGACCACAGCATACGTTTGCAAGAACTACACCTGCAACCTCCCCACTTCCGACCTCCAACAGCTGCTTTCTCTCCTCCAATAGGGACAGGTCCTCCCAACTCCTTCGCCAGTAAATAATTACGTCAGAACTGTCCCCTTTCAGAGCGCGGGGACACTTCTATCGTAACTTGTTGAATGAAAAAGGCTTAGGAGGACCTGTCCCTCCTTGAAAGAAGGGGGATCGGCGGGTATAGTTTAAGTACAGTAACCACGGGTAGTTTTTCGAACAATTTGAGCGGTTAGGAACCTTCCTCCAGCGGACTATTTGTGTCTGCATGGGGGAGTACTATTTTTCGTTCCAACTGCCAGCATTTAAAAAACTTATGAACGGGCTCAGTCACTCAAAATCATTCCGTCTGATCGCGCTGGTCGTGGCGCTCGTCTTTACCTGGGAGTCTGTCCTGGGGGCGCAACCCGACTTGGCCCTAGATGCCGCCCGCGCCGCGCTCGATCGGCAGCCGCCCATTCAAGTGCCGGCGGAGATGGGCACGGTCGAGGCCTTCCCGGCCGCCGGCCGGCGCCTGATCGTGCAGATCCGCGACGCGCACGCGCACCCGGGCGCCCAAGCGCGCATCGCCGAGCTGCTCGAGCACCTCACCCGCACGTACGGCATCGGCCTGATCGGCGTGGAGGCGGCGGCGGGCCCCTTAAGGCCGCAGGACCTCGACCTCTTCCCCGACCCGGCCGTGAACCTCGCGAGCGCGCAAGCGCTTGGGAACCGGGCCCTCCTCACGGGCGTCGAGCGATTCGCTCTCAAGAACTTCTACGGCCGCAAGCGGGTGGCCTTTGTCGGGCTGGAGCGCCCGTCCCTGTACCGCAGGAACCTGCGCCTCTTCCGGGCGGCCCATGCCCGCAAGGCGCGCCACCAAACTGTCCTGGAGGAAGTCGCATCCGAACAGCGGGCCCTGGAGTCGCGGTTCCTGAACCCTGACCTGCTGGCGTTTGCGCGCGCTTTCGACCGGCGCCCGGACGGCCGCGGCCGCCTGTTCGCCCAGGCCTCCGTGATCCAGCAGGATGCGAAGCGCTTCCTCAAGCGCGACCTCGAAAGCCCCTTCGAGGTCCTGCGAGCGCCCAACCTGGTGCGGGTTCTGACCCTCCGGCGCCTGGAGCGCCAGCTCGCCCGCTCGACTCACGCGCTTGCGCGGGATCGTGGGGCCCTGCGCAAGAAACTCGAAGGCACCCCGGCCGCGCTCGCCGCATTCGACGCGGTGGAACGGGGGATCAAGCAGAGGAAGGTGGAGCGCACCCGCTCCCTGCGCTATCTGTTCGAGGAGCTGTGGCAGGCCGCCACCCAGGCCGGCGTGTCCGTGGAACCGTTCGCGACGTACCGGTCGTGGGCCGCGATCCAGATTCTCTCCGAAGAGATCGAGGCCGAGGGCCTCACTGAGGAGATGGAGCGGCTCCGCATTGAAATCGAGAACGCCCTGGCCAAGACAGACGCTGAGAGATCGCTCCTCCTTACCCGCCGCACGCTGGAGGTGTACCGCACTTTTCTCATCCTCGAACTCTCGCGCCGCCAGGTCGTTTCCTACCGGCAGGGGAAAGTGGCCCGCACGCTTTCAGAAGTCGCGGATGCTCTGGCTCGCCTGAAAGGCAAGACGGTGGAGGTGCCGACGCGCGGTTTCGACCATCACCTGCGCCTGCTCGACCGCTTTTATCATTTAGCCGAGCAACGCGACCGCGTGTTCGTGGAGAAGCTGCTGGCTGAACTCGATCACCGGAAAACTCAAAGGGCAATCCTGCTCACGGGCGGCTTCCACACGGACGGCGTGACCGCGGCCCTCAAGGAGCGCGGGATTTCGACAAGTGTCATCACGCCCACCTTCCACGGCGATCAGGCAAAGAGTTTGTACCTCGACCGGATCCTGGGCCGCACTGAGTTCCTGTGGGACAAGCTACAATCTGTCATCCTGAGGGAGAAGGAGCCGTCCTCCCGAAGGATCTCTGGGAGATCCTTCGCGCAGCTTGGGCCTCGCGCTCAGGATGACACGTCTCTTCGCCACCTCAACGCCGCCCTGGGCATCTCCGAGATCGTGCTCGGCGATCCTCCTGAAAAACTGGTTCTCGAACATCTCGCCACGGCAGCTGACCTTGCGGTGCGGGGCAACCCGACCGGCGCCGAGCGCGCGGAGCTGATCGCTTACGTCAACCGCAAGCTTTCGAGCGCCCGCACCTCCGTGCCGATCCGTCTGCGTGCGCTGGCTCAAAAATCCGGCGCGACAGAGATCCTTGTCAGCGCGGGCGGGGAGAGGTTCGAGATTCGTTTCAAAGGCATTCCCGAGCGCGCCCGGGTGCGCCGCATCGAACCAGCCGGTGCTCGGCAAAGTCCGGCGCGAGCGAAGCCGGTTGTTTCTGCGCGCACGCGAAGGACCGAGCGCTTGGTGTTGAGGGGACTCAATCGGCACATTGCGGAGGTTGTCAAGCTCATCGGGCACACGCCCCATGCCCGCTATTTCAGGCCGTTCGGCTTGACCGAGTTTGAGTTTAAACGCAAAGACGGCGCATCGGTTGCGATCCGGCTCTCCTCCGACCTGCAGGAAGTCGGGAGAAGGATTTACTCGCCGGGTGGGTCCCTCGAGGACTTCGTCGATCGCATCAGGAGGACAGTGCTGTCTGCGATTTCGGCCGGTGCGGCTGCGTCACAGCGAGCGAAGGAGCGGGGCGAGGAGAGTTACAAATTCGAGTGGCTTGCTTTGGAAGGCGGCTCGCCAAGCTTGAGTTCTGAGCAGATGCTCTTCTTCGCCCTGCGCGGCAGCCTGGGAGAGTTTGCCTCGGCCCGCAGAGCCGTGGACCTCCTGACTCTAAGAGTTAGTGGATTGAGGGGGAGACCCACGCTGCCTCAGTTTATTGCGGCGTCTCTGGGCAAGACGAACCTCGTGGCCGGCTTCTCGCCGCGGGATGTATTACGGTTCGTTCGAAATACGCTGATCAAACACGTGCCTTTCCTGGAAACCGGCTTGATGTTTCACATGACCCTCGGTCCCCGCGGTGCCGTTCGGCGTTCCGAGGCCGAGCCCCATGCCAGCGCACTCCTCAGGTTCACGCGATCCGGCAGGAGCTCCTTCGCTTCCGTGGCCGCGACCCGCGTTCCCAAGGAGACGGGCGCAATTCCTCGAGGGCGCAAGGGAAAAGTGTTTCGATTCCCGGTCCACCGTCATTCGGCGTTGCCTGATGAGACGCTGGAGGAAGCCTTGCGATATTCCGAGTCAGACGCTGCCAATCTCGGGAAACTCGGCAGCCGGGCGAATGTCCTGCATCTGGATGGCGCATCGGTCATCGGCGTGGTCGCGAGCGAGTTTCTCGGCGGCCCGGGCGGGGTGGAATCCGAGCTGCTGCGCCTACGGATTTATTTTCAGGTGCCGCGCGGGGTCCTGGCGCGGGACTACCGGGTGATGAGGGGGAAACCGGCCCGGATCGTGCCGGCCGGCCCGTTCCAAGTTCCGCCGGCCCCGCGGCACGCGATCGCCCGCCCGATTCCCCTGAAGACGAGGCGGACGGAAGCCGCTGTGCGGGCCGCCTTGGAGATGGAACTTGGGCGGATCCTTAAAACTTTGTCGCCCGACCCGCTTCCTTGGGCGTTGGACCCGGGACTCGAGACCGATCTCATTTTCACGACCTCGCGGCGGCGGGTGACCTTCAGGATCTCGAGCGATCACCAGAGAATCGGAGCGGCCTCTTCGCCGCGCAGGGGGAAAGCTCCTGCCCTCAGGTTTCAATGGACTCCGCTTTGGACAAAATCAAAGAAGGCGCTGCCGGCGCTCGATCTCCTCAATCCCCTTCCGAAGGGGGGGCAGCTGAGCGTTCCTGATTATCTGGCGGAAAATCTGAAAAAAGCCGGGGGTTTCGAGCGATGGGGCTCAGTCAATTTGGCCTTCCTGCTTTCGGAGATCATGGCGAAGGATGTCCCGCGTCTGGAGTCGGGCGGCGTCCTGCTCTTCCAAACCACCTCGTCAGGCGATCTGAAGCGCGCACAGTTTGTGCCGGCGGCCAGGCGCTCGGTCGAATGGGTCTTTGACCGCACAGAGCTTAGACCTGTGCGTGAATACTTCCAGCTGGGCAGTTTCAAGAGGTGGCCGGCCTGGGCGAGCCGGGCGCGCCGCTGGGAGGCCGTGTTCCTTCATCGCCACCCGATTCTGTCGGATGGTATGGAGCGGGCCCTCCGGCCGAGCCGCGGCGACCGCAGCATGATCTTTGAGGACTGGAGTTCGAAAGAGACGCGGTCCTATGATTCGGCCCTCGCTCTTTTCGTGAAGACCCAAGACGACCGACATCCTCGCAGGCCTTGGAGGATGCGGCTGCACTTAGGGAGCAGCGGCAGACGGGTATGGTCCCAAGACTTTGAAGTCGTGCGCGGCCCGGACGGCAAGCTAGCTCTCGTCAGGCGCGGAGACCTTGTGCTGGAGCGCCTGGCCCGCCGTCCAGTGGAGCGCGGGGCGGCGGCACGGGCGATCGAGCTGGGCGAGGGATCGGCGTGGACGAGGCCGCGGCCGCCGGGAGCGGAAGGCCAGCCCGAAGCGTGGGGGGATTTTGAAACGCAGGTCCCGGGCCGGCAGGTGATCGAGCGGATTTCCAAGCTGGTGCACCGAATTGCCGAGACGGACGCCGTGGTTCACACCGACCACGATGATCAAGGCCGCGTCTCGCGCGTCACAATCGCCCCGACGCCCCTTGTGACGACTCCGGACCGGTTGCGAGCTGATCTCGAGAGCGTAGCCCACGCGGCGCAGATGGCCTACCAGCAATTTGATTGGGCCAGACTCGTCGATCTGCGCGCTCGGGCGGAGCAGCCGGCAGGCATGTTTTATGAACTGGTTCTTTCTTCCAGATTCGACATGAACGGGCCGGAGTTCGAAGCGGCGCTGCGCCGATGGGGCTTGTGGGATCTCCGGGGCTTGCGCTGGAGAGAGCGGTCTCAGTTTCGTCGCCTGGAGCTTTCCCTTGCCGGTGCGGTGGCTGTGGGCCGCCTCCCGCGTCTCGAGGTCCGAGAGCACCTGCAACGTTTTGGGCGGGCTTTTTCGCTGACGTTTCCTTACGACTACGACGTGATCGGTGACACCGAGCTCTCGCTCATCCGCCGCAGCCCTCGCGTGCAGGGCGTGCCGCTCGATCAGCTTTTGGAAGCGCCCCGTTCTTGGGGCTACCGCGTGCGCGTCTACAGCGATAGGCAGGGTTTTCTCGGAACGGATTCCCTGACGTTTGTGGTCACCGTTCCACAAACCGAGTGGCGGTGGCTCGCGGATTTGCGGCTTTGGTGGATGGCGTGCACCGTGACCTCGCGGCTCGGCATGGCGGAAGCGAGCGATTCAAGGTCCCTGCCCGTGCTGGCGGCCGAGGGTGAAGGCGCGCGCACGTTTCGCCTCGAGTTCCGCACCGCCCGCCGCGCGCCGGCGGTCCCGGAGCAGACGCTCAGGACCGAGCGCGTCGTCCTCCGGGGCGTCAAGAGACATTGGGATGAAATTGAACTCCTGCTTTACCCCGACGCGCGGCTGCGACGCTACTGGCCCGGCACCCTCACGGACCTCGTGTTTCAACAGGGCAAGACGCAGGTCACGATCCGGCTGTCGAGCGATCTTGCGGAAGTCGGAACCCGCATCCTCACGCTCCGGACGGCGCGGCGGAAGCCTGCATCTTTTGA
>CAZPNG010000093.1:0-7279 GCA_964587845.1 uncultured bacterium
ACACATCACGACACTGCCCCTCCAGGGCGCCAGGCCGATCATCCCCAGGCCGCGGGCGGCTTTGTCGGTGAACTGCTCCAGGTAGCCGGGCTCCTCCCCCAGGAAGGAACTGGTGGAGAAGGGATCCGCCCAGGCAGGAACGGCAAGAAGGCCAAGAAGGAAAGCGACCGCGAGAAAGTTCATCCTCATGAAGATCCTCAATCGATTTAAACCCGGCTTGAACTCCCACACTCTAAGCTAGCGCTCCGGAAATCTAGAAGGCCGAGCCAAGCGTGAACTTTTAAACACAACCAATTTGCGTGACAAGGCTATTGGAACTACAAGAACATCTCCCGCACAAACTTCTGTGATCTGTGATACGGCTACGGTACCATTCCTCCCCGACCCCGTCAACCGCGGCCTCGAGACGCGCAGGACTTCCTGGGCAGGAGCAGCAAGCTGAGAAAGCCCAGGCGCGTGCGATCGCGGAAATCGGCGAGGCCGATCACCACGCGCTCCTGGGGGACGTCGCGGCGCAGCGTGCCGAACAGGCGGTCCCAGAGCGAGGTGAGCGTGCCGTAGTTGGAATTGGCCTCCCCCACCACCGTGGAATGGTGCACGCGGTGCATGGCGGGCGGCACGATCACTGCCCAAAGCGGATCCTGAATGGCGGTCGGCACGTTCACGTTTGAATGGTGAAATTGCGTGGCGAGAAGAAAGATCACCTCGAAGAGCATGACGCTCGCGGGGTCGGCTCCGAGCGCGAAGACCGCTGCGCCGCGCAGGAGGCCTGAGATCAAGAGCTCGATCAAATGAAAGCGCGAGGCGGTGGAGACATCCAGATTCATGTCGCTGTGGTGCACCTGGTGGAACCGCCACAGGAGCGGGAGCTTGTGGTTGAGGATGTGAAGAGCGTAGAGGAGCAGGTCGAGCACGACGATGGTGATAAGCAATTCGGCCCAAAAGGGCCACGCGACTTGGGCCAGGAGCCCGATGCCGTGGGATGCGGAAACCGAGGATACGGCCACGGACCAGGCGCTCACGGTCACGCTCAAGACACCGGTGTTCGCGGCCGAGAGCAGCAGGTTGGCGGTCCAGCGGTTGCGCTTTGAGACGTCGGGCCTGCGGAAGGGAAACGCAAGCTCCAGCACGAGAAACCCGCCCAGCCCCGCCAGAAACGCCGCCAGCCGTACCATACCCGGTAGTATACTATGAGCACGCCATGGAATCGACGCCCCGGAAAGCTAGGATCCTGGTGATCGATGACGACGATGTGGTCTTGAGATCCGTCTCCAAGATCCTCGACCGCGAGGGCTACGACGTCGAGATCGCGCCGAATGGTGAGGAAGGCATCGACATGGCGCGCTCGGGGGACTTCGACCTGGTGCTCTGCGACATCCGCATGCCCGGCCTGGACGGCATCATGACGGTCGAGACCATCCGAAAAATCCAGAAGCGAGCCGGCCGCAAGCACAGCGCCTTCCTCTTCATGACCGCGTATGCCGAGGAGCACGAACGCAGCAAGCACCTGGGACTCACCGAAATCCTGCGAAAACCCTTCGGGCTGGAAGACCTGCGCTCGGCCGTCTCCCGCCACCTCCACCTTTAGGCGACGAGCTGCAAACCCTGTCATCCTGAGCAACTCTCTCCCTGCAAACCCTGTCATCCTGAGCGACTCTCTTCTCTCGCGAAGGATCTCTGAGAGATCCTTCGGGCGGGTAGAGTTTGCCCTCAGGATGACAGGACCCAAAAGGGGCCTGCCCCCTGTGGTTTAGCGTTTCTTCGCCGCGTGGCGATAGAGCTGCAAATAAGCGTCGGTGCGCGAAGCCCACGACACGTCCACCGACGAGGCGTTGCGCCGAAGCGCGTTCCAGTGCTTTCGCGTGCGGTACGCGCTGAACGCCCGGCGCAACGCGCCGGCCAGGGCTTCGCTCGAGTAGTCCTCAAACAAGATCCCGGTGCCGCGCCCCGACTGCGGATCAAAATCCTCGATGGTCTCGGCCAAGCCACCGGTGCTGCGCGCGACCGGCACGGCGCCGTAGCGGTACGCCAGCAACTGGTTCTGCCCGCACGGCTCGAAGCGCGACGGAATCAAAAAGAAATCCGAGCCCGCAAAAATGCGTTTCGCCATGGCCCGGTCGAATCCCAGGTGCACGCGGATGCGGTCCGGAAACTCTCGCGCAAGCGTGGAAAGCTGATCCTGGTAATCCGGCTCCCCGCGGCCCAGCAGCACGAATTGAAAATCCTCCCCGCGCAGGGCCTCCAGGGCCGGCTCTACGATCTCGAGCCCCTTTTGCTCCGCCAGGCGGCTGATCATCCCGACCAGGGGCACCTCCGCGCGCTCCGGCATCTGGTTCTCGCGTTGAAGCCGCGTCTTGGCGGCTTGCTTGCCGGCCGCATCGTCTGAGCGAAAGTGCGTCTCGAGTTCCGGATCGCGCTCGGGGTCCCAGGCCGCGACGTCGATGCCGTTGGGAATGCCGAAGAGCTCGTCCGCCCGGCTGCGGAACAAGGCTTCCAACCCACTGCCCAGGGGCGGAGATTGCACTTCCTCAGCATAACGCTGGCTCACCGTGGAGACGGCGTCGGCAAAGACCACGCCGGCCTTCAGGAAGCAAACCCTGCCCGCGTGCTGAATCTCACCGCCCGCGAACAGAGGCCAGTCGAGGTCCAAGAGCGCGAGCGAGTCGGGCGGAAAAAGGCCCAGGTGGGAAAGATTGTGAAACGTGAAGACCACCTGCGCGTGCTTGAACGGCCCCACCTTCTGGTACTGCCGTTTGAGGTAGAGCGGAATCAAGCCCGTCTGCCAATCATGGCAGTGCACCACGTCGGGCCGGATGCGCAGTTTGCGAATCGACTCGATCACCGCCTTCTGGAAAAGAGCGAACCGCCGGTCGTTGTCCGGGTACGGGCCCTGCGGGGTGCCGTACAGCCCGTCGCGGTCGAACGACTCAGGGTGATCGATGAAGTAAACGTCAACCCCGCCGCGGGCGCGCGCCGACCAGACGCGCACCACCTCGAGCTGCTTGCCCAGCGACACCTCGAGGAGCGGGATGGCTTTCACCAGCAGCTCCTCGCGCGCCGCGTGCCGGTAGCGCGGAATGAAGACGGCCACCTCGTGCCCGAGCTCTGCGATCGCAAACGGGAGGGCCCCGATCACATCACCCAAGCCGCCCGAGCGCGCGTAGGGAGCCATCTCAGATGCGACGTAGAGAATCTTCATTCAGACAAACTCATATTATACCCAAAAAACCCGCAAATCTGAAGGGGCGGAGCGTTCATGCCACGCTTGCACGGGCCGGGCGGACCGACTATAATGGGCGCCTTTCAAGGGAGGATTTACAGATCCCATGCGGATTTGCGCGGTTTGCGGAAAACGGCCCATCTCAGGCAACTCGATCGCCCGGCGCGGCATGGCCAAGAAAAAAGGCGGTGTCGGCAAGAAGATCACCGGCATCACGCGCCGCCGCTTCTTCCCCAATCTCCAGCGCATGCGCATCATCCTCGACGGCCGCCCCCAGCGCGCTCGAGTCTGCACGGCATGCATCCAGGCCGGTAAAGTCCTCAAGGCGCCGGTCCGGCGCTACACCTACACCGCCCCGACCCCCTCAAGCGCCGCCTGACCGCGGCGAGCAACGCTTGACGTCCAGCCAAACGCTTTCCATCCCGCGCTCCATGCTCCAGTGAGGAGAATAAATCAAATCCACGAGAGTTCCCGGGTCGGGCACTGCGCCCGTTGCCGCGGTTGACCGGCATAGAACTTGAGCCGTCCCATCCGTCACGGTGAAGGACACGGACTTGGAGCCGCGCTTCACAAGTTGGCGGACGGTGAGCGAGCGCGTGAGGAAAATCGGCCTGGGATTGCCCGCTCCGAAGGGCTCCAGGCTCGCAAGCTCCTTCCAAAACGCTTCCGTGGTGAGCACCTCAAGCGGCGCCTCGGCATCAAACGCAAGCGGCCGCTCCAATTGAGCGCTGTCCAAGACCTCGCCGGCGCACGCGATGAGCGAGCGGCGAAGCGCCTGGAGCTCGACGGGACGCACGGTGAAACCGGCTGCCGCCTCGTGGCCGCCGAACTCCTCGAGGTGCGCTTGAGCGCGTGAGAGCGCCTGAACCGCGTTGAATCCCGGGATCACGCGGGCCGAGCCGCGCCATGTGCCGCCGTGGCAGCCCACCACGAAGGCCGGCCTGTAAAATCTTTGAACGAGGCGCGCGGCGAGAATTCCCACGACACCGGGATGCCATCCTTCGTCCCACACCACGATGACGCGATCGGTGGCGAACGCCACCTCCCGCTCCACCTTGCGCACGGCCTGCGCGTAAGCGCGCCGCTCGATCGCCTGCCGGTTTCGGTTCTCGCGCTCGAGCACCTGGGCGTGCCGCTCGGCTTCCGCAGGGTCTTCGCAGAGCAGCAAATCGAGCGCAGCTTGCGCCGAGCCCATCCTGGAAGCCGCATTGATGCGCGGCGCGAGGTGAAAGGAGATATCACGCGGGGTGAGGCGCTTGCCGCGAATCCGCCCGAGCGCCAGGAGCGCGGCGAGGCCGGGGTGGCGCGCTTGCCCCACCCGCTCCAGGCCGCGTTTGACGAAGATGCGGTTGTCACCCACGAGCGGCATCTGGTCGGCCACGGTGCCGAGCGCCGCCAGGTCAAGAAACTCTTCGCTGTTCGGTCCCAGTATGGCCTGCGCCACCTTGAAGGCCAGGCCCGTGGCCGAAAGATCGTGCCCCGGGGCGCTCAGGCCGTCTTGTTTCGGGTTGATGACGGCGAAGGCGGGCGGAAGGCCGCGCTCGGGAATCAGGTGGTGGTCCACGACGATCGTGTCGATGCCGGCTCGCCGCGCCTCCTCAAGCGCCTCGTGAGCCGAGATGCCGCAGTCAAGCGTCACGAACACTCTCACGTTTTGCTCGCGCGCAAGTTTCACGGTTTGCGGCCTCACGCCGTAGCCTTCCTTCAGCCGGTGCGGGATATGAGTGAGGGCCGGGCAGCCGAGACGTCGCAGCGCGAGCGCGAGGATCGCGGTCGCGCACAGGCCGTCCACGTCATAGTCGCCGTGCAGCAGGATCGGCTCACGCGCATCGACCGCGGCCAGAATGCGCCGCACGGCGGCGTCCATGCCCGTCAAGCGGTAGGGATCGGAAAGATCCTGAAGTTTGCACGCCAGAAAGGCGCTCACCTCGGCGGCGGAACGCACGCCGCGCCGTTCGAGGATCTGCGCCGTCAGGGGGAGAATCGAAGCAGCCGGCACCTAACTTTTTTTCTGTGTGACCGCCGACTTGAGAAACTCGATCTTCGTGTCGCCTTCGCCCACGCGCAGCACGATCTTCTCGTCATGGATGCCGACGATCGTGCCGAGCATTCCGCCGGTCGTGACAACCTGGTCCCCCTTCTTGAGCTGCTTCAACATGTTTTCGGTCTCTTTCTGCCGCTTTTGCTGGGGGCGGATGAGCAGGACATAAAACAGCCCAAACATGACGACGAGCGGCAGGAACGCGAGGAGCGGATTGGCTTGCGAGGGGGATTGTGTGGCGACGGCCAGTGGAATCATGGGCAACTCTCCCTATCGTTGGTCTTCGTTGTACCCGGTGCTGTAGCGAGCTTGCATCTGGCGAAAGGTTCCGTCCGCGATCGACTCGCGGGCCTCCCGCATGAGATCCAGGAAAAAGAATATGTTGTGGTACGACACGTACACCGGCCCGCTCAGCTCTTCCGCGTTGAAGAGATGCCGCAGGTAACTTCGCGAAAAGGTCCTGCAGACATAACAGCTGCACGCGTGATCGAGCGGCCCATCCTCTTCGGCGTGAGAAGCGTTGCGCACCACCACGCGCCCGGTGCGCGTGAAGGCGGAACCGTTGCGGCCGTAGCGCGTCGGGCTCACGCAGTCGAAGAGATCGATGCCCGCCGCAATGCCGTCCAAAAGCTCCAGGGGCGTGCCCACACCCATGAGGTATCGCGGCTTCGACTCGGGCATGCGCGATGCGATCTGGGGCAGCAGCCGGGCTCGCAGGTCCCGCGGCTCCCCCACGCTCATGCCGCCGATCGCGTAGCCGTCGAAGTCCAGATCCACCAACGGCTCGAGACTCGAGAGCCGCAGCTCGAGGTCCACGCCGCCTTGCAGGATGGCGAAAAGCACCTGTTCAGTCCGCGTGTGCCGGTCGCGCGAGCGCCGGGCCCAACGCAGCGTGCGCGTGACCGCGCGCTCCAGGACCTCGCGCTCCGCAGGATAGGGAGGGCACTCATCGAGCACCATCGCCACATCCACGCCCAGGCGCTCTTGCAGCTCGACCACGCTCTCTGGGGAAAGAAAATGCTCGGTGCCGTCGAAGTGCGAGCGGAAGCGCACGCCCTCGTCGTTCACCTTCTGCAGACGGGCAAGCGAGAAAATTTGATAGCCGCCTGAGTCGGTGAGCAGGGGCCCGCTCCACCCCATGAACTTGTGCAGCCCACCGGCCGCCTCAATTATAGAAATCCCCGGCCGGATGTAAAGGTGATAGGCGTTGGCGAGGAGAATCTCGGCGCCCATCTCGGCCAGATCCTTTGGAAACAACCCCTTCACGCTCCCCTGGGTGCCCACGGGCATGAACGCCGGCGTTCGCACGGTGCCGTGCGCCAGCTCGAGCTCGCCCGCGCGCGCGAGCGTCTCCCGGCTGCGCGATCGGACCTCAAAGATTTTTGTCCCTGTCGTCATCAGCGCCTCAGACAATCAACATCGCATCGCCGAAGGAATAGAAGCGGTAGCCGCGCCGCTTGGCCTCCTCGTAGGCGCGCAGGAGGGTCGAGCGGCCCACAAAAGCGCTCACCAGCAGGAGGAGCGTCGATCGCGGCAGATGAAAGTTCGTGATGAGCGCGTCGACCCCTCTAAAACGGTACGGCGGATATATGAAGAGATCGGTCCAGCCCTTATGGGCCCGACCGTGACTCGCCTCGAGCGCTCTTAAGACGGTGGTGCCGCAGGCGATCACGCGCCGCGCAGCTCTGACCGCGCGTGCCGTTCGCGCGCTCACCTCGAAATACTCCGCGTGCATGGTGTGATCTTCGACCCGTTCGGTTGCGACCGGCTTAAACGTGCCGTAGCCGACGTGCAACGTGACAAACGCGGTGCGAATCTCCCGCGCGCGAAGATCCTCCAGCAATTCCTTCGTGAAATGAAGTCCGGCGGTGGGCGCCGCGCAGGCGCCCCGCCTGCGGGCGAAGACGGTCTGGTAGCGCTCGCGGTCGGCCGCCGTCGGGCCATCCGGCCGCCGGATGTACGGCGGCAACGGCACCTCGCCCACCCGCTCGAGCCAGTCGAGCACGGGCTCCGCCATC
>CAZPNG010000094.1:0-3109 GCA_964587845.1 uncultured bacterium
CCCAGCGGGCCGTTTCGATGGGGAACCGAGGAGGAGGAGAAGCTGTTTTTCGAGGCCTTTTTCGAAGCGGTCCGCGAGAAGGCCTCGGGTTCGCGGGTCACCACTGTAGGCCCCGTCTTTGGCGTTGCCGAAGAGCCTGCGGGCGAAGTTGTCGCCAAAGCGTTTAAGAAATGGAAGGCATGAGGTCAAGGGAGAGACGATGAGCCTATTCAGATCGACAGCGGAGCGGGCCCCGGGCTTGCCCGGGGCACCTGCAGCAGTACCTGCCCGTGGTCGCAGGCCACGGGCAGGTGGCCGAGCGAAGCGAGGTCCCTCGACGCCGTTCTCTGGCCGCCCCGCCCGCGGTGCACGGCTGGCGGCCCACCTTGACCCGCGCGGCCTGCGCATCTCAAGAGCCCAGAAGCGGTAGGGAGGCCGGCCCAGCAAGCGCATGGAAGTCCCCTCAAATCCCGCCCGCTCACCGAGCGCGCGGACTGCTTGCGGCTCGACGTACCGTGCCCCGCCCTCGAGTTCAGTGCGCGCAATGCGCTCATTGGACTCAAGTTCTGCGCGGGAAGCCGCGAGCGCTCTCAAACGCTCTTCGCGGATCGGACCGACAATGTCCGGTTTGGCACGAGCCGCGCGAGCGAGTTGCGGAAGGTCGCCAACGAGAGTTCGCAGAAACCTGAGATGCGACTTCAAGAAGACCGACTGGGGCGCCATCCGATCCTCGAGCCAACGCACCGCCTGATCAAACGCGTCTCGATTGCCGTGGGGCACTTGCTCAAGGAGTTCCCTCGTCCTCTCATAGAGCTGTGACTGGTCCAAAATGGCCTTCTCGGAAAGCCACCCTTCGATCTCCTGAATGAAGTCCGGCTCAAAGCGGCGGAAGGTGAACGCTGCGCGTCCGCCGGGCTCAAGGACGCGGATGGCCTCGGCCATCACGCGGTCGGCATCCACGAGAGGAATCATGCGGCCGCCGACCACCGCGTCAAATGACGCATTGCGAAACGCCAAGCGCCCGGCATCCATCACGAGGTAAGCTGCCGCGGCCGGGCCGAAGGCGGCCAAAAGGCCGAAGTCTCCGAGGTCAATTCCAAAGAGGCGAAATCTCCCCACAATCTGCCGGCGGCCCACGCGAAAGCCCCGGGAGACGCGCCTGGCGATCCGCAACAAGGAAAAGTCGGGACCCGTGCCGAAATCGAGGATTCGCGCCCGGGGGGTCTGCCACTTCAAACGCCTGAAAAATCGCCGCCAGAACCGATACAGAGGCGTCGAGGAGGCATATCTCTCAGCCGCATCCGAAATCGCGTGCGCGATGCGGCCCTCTTGCGCGAAGTACTCCCTCCAAAACTGCGCGGGCGTTGCGCGCGCGCCGGCAAAGCGCGGGAGGCGGGCGATGCGGAAGCTGGCGGGATCGCCCACGGAAAGCTCGCGCGCGATCTGGGCCACCGTCTTCTCGGTGTCGATCAGGACGTAGCCCGGGAAATACTCCGCATTGATGATGAAAAAGTTCGCGCCGGGCACGCGGCCGAGGGCGCCCTGCTCGACCACGCGGTACTTGAAGCGGCGCGCGAACTGCTCGATGGGGATCGTGTGGCCCACGATGGACATCCGGCAGTCGATCGTCTCGTGGAAGCGGATGATGCGCTCAAGGCCGTAATTTCGCGTGATGAGGAAGCCGTAGGCCCTGTAAAGAAGCGGATTGAAAACGTGCTTGCCGAGCAGGAAAAGATCTTCCAGGTCTTCGCGCTCCGCGATCCCTTGCGGGATTTCGGACACCGTGGGCCCCGGCCCTGAGTGGGCTAAAAAGATCGTGCCGTCTTTCACGCGCACGGTGGCCACGACCGGTGCCGCGTCGAAGTAGTCGTAGAGTGAGTCCAGCCATTTCTTGCCCCGGCTCGGGTGGGCCTGGTCCATCCCGTCCATCACCCGGCGGAATCTGTCACGCTGCGAGGGAACGCCCGTCCTCAGAAGGTCCCCGGTCTTCGGCTGCGCGCCCAAGTCATGGTTGCCCAGGAGGAGATGCACGCCGTGGGGGTACTGGGCTTGAAGGTCCGCAATGCGCACGGCGGGGCGGCGCGAAAGCGCGTAGTCCTGGTCGCTCACGTCCACCCTCGAGCTGCCTGGATGAATCACGTCGCCCAGGAAGACCAAGTGCGCCTGCTCGCGCTCGAGCTTCGAGCGCAACTGACCGCTTCGCAGGATGGCGTCGATGTGAAGCTCGCCCGACGCCTGGTCCTCGGGGTAGCCCTCCAAGCGGCGCTGCTGAACGTCGCCGACCACCGCCACCCAGCGGCGCGGCGGAAGGTACAGAGCGCTGCCATCCGTGCCCCACGGCCGCACGTTGGGAGGATAGACCCTCATGGCCTGCCGGCCGCGGTCGACCATCGCCTGCTCTGCTTCAAGATCGATCTCATAGCCGGTCGGCTCCATGCCGCCCGCCGAGCGCGCAGACGCTTGCCGCAATCGCTTGAAGCGCACAGAGCGTTCATGATCCCGGCCGTGCTCTGCCTCCAGGTCGCGCAGCGATTTCAACAGGTGGATTTCTCGCTGCCGGATCGCTTCCGGTTTCACCTCTTCTTCGCGGGCGAGTTCGCTTAAGGTCAGGGGACGGCTATCTTGAGAAAAAAGCTTCTGATAAAGCCGCTGCAACTTCTCGGGGAGGGCGCCGATCCCGCCGCGATACGCTTCCGCGAGCCGGTAACGGGAGCCCTCGCGCGCGAGAGTCTGGAACCGATGCCAGGATCCTCGCTCAAGCTCATTCGCTTTTTTCCGGTCCATCCCTAGCACCCGCGCCGCTTCGGCCGCGGTGCGCGGCCCACCTGCGTGAAAATATCGCGCCCTCACCCACTCGGCCCTCTCGCGCGTGAGGTACTTCACCAGATCCCGGAAGAATTCGTACGCCGCGACACGCTCCTCACCCGCCGCCAGAATCCGCAGCTTGCGAATGCCCTCGCGGTACGCCCGGGCAGCCTCGGGCTTGCGAACGCCCAGGAGGTGAGCGACCTGCGCCATCGTCAGGAAAACGACACTGCCGTTGTGATAAAGCTCGAGCACCTTGCGCTCAAGAGGACGGAGCCCTGCGAGTTTTTTCCGATTCGTGTGGACCAGAGCGTAGTCGCGCGAC
>CAZPNG010000095.1:0-8626 GCA_964587845.1 uncultured bacterium
CGCCACCGCTTCGTCAAGACAAGGTAAAACGCGGCCAGGATCAGCGGATCGGCCAGCAGGTCCACATGGAAATCGTAGCGCACCGCATTGCGGGTCGGCAGGTAGAGGAAAAAAGCGAACGCGAACGCCTTCGCCAGCAGGCCCGGGGAGAGCAGCCGGCGGGCCAGGGCATACACCCCTACGATGTTCAGGGAGGCGATCAGCGCCTGAGCAATCAAAAGCGCGCGCGGATCGTCCCAGAGCCAGAAGAGCGGCGAAAAGAACGCCACGATCGGGCTGAAGTGGTCCCCCAGATAAGAGGTGTTTCCTTTTACCGAGGACATGAACCAATCGCCCTGCAGGGTGCTCCAGATGATCTGCGAAAAGGCGGCGTGATCGAAGGTTGAATGAAACACCTCGTGGCGCACCAGGCACACCGCGCTCATCATGACCGCATAGGCCACCGCCAAGAGGGCGGCGAAGACCCAGCCGTTGAGACCTTTGACCCACTCCACCAGGGCGCCCGCGAGAGTCTTGGGCTTCGCCTGCCCGCCGCCCAGAACCTGATGCGCCGCCCACGCCAGAAGGAACGCGCCCGTGGCCGCGACAAGGATGAGGCGGTGCAGATAAGGCGCTTCGTGCACCCACTTCCACGAAGGGTCCAACAAGTAGCTCGCCCCGGTGACGAATACAAAAGCCCAGAGGAGAAACACGAGGTCAAAGGCGCGCGCCATCATGAGAAGAAGGCTCCGATGCGCGCGGCAATCCGCTCGGCGGCGCGGCCGTCCCCATAAAGTTCCCGGCGGCGGGCCATGCGCCGGTAGCGGGCCGGCGACTCGAGAAGGCGGGAGGCCTCCCGGACGATGGCGGCTTCCTGTGTGCCGACGATCTTCGCGGCCCCCGCCCGAACCCCCTCGGGCCGCTCCGTCACGTTGCGAAGCACGAGGACCGGTTTGCCTAGATACGGAGCTTCCTCCTGGATCCCACCGGAGTCCGTGAGAATCAGGTACGCCTCGCGCATGAGGGCCACCAGCTTTGCATAATTCACGGGCTCCACGAGCTGCACCTGGTCGCAGCCGGCCAGCAAGCGCTCGGCCGTTCGGCGAACGCGCGGGTTCAGATGCACGGGGTAAACGATCTCCACGTCCGCAAAGCGCGACGCAAGTCTCAATAGGGCCCGACAAATCGACTCGAGGGGTGCGCCCAGGTTCTCGCGCCGGTGAGCGGTGACAAGAATGAGCCGCCTCGCGCGAGCGAGTCGGAGCCCGTGCCGCTTGGGGTACCGCCCGTTGGCGGACAAAAAACTCTTCAGGGTGTCGATGCCGGTGTTTCCGGTCACGGTGATGGCGCCCGGCTTCACCCCCTCCGCCAGCAGGTTGGCGCGGGCCAGCCGGGTGGGCGCAAAGTGCAACTCCGCAAGCTGCCCGATCAGGCGGCGGTTCATCTCTTCGGGAAACGGCTGGTGCTTGTCCCCCGTCCGCAAGCCGGCCTCCACGTGGCCCACCGGGATCTTCTCGTAGTAGCCCAGGAGCGCCATGAGCGCGGCGCTCGTCGTATCTCCCTGGACCAGGAGCAGGTCGGGGCGCTCGCGCGCAAACACGCGCAAGCCTTCCTGAAAGAGGCGTTCGGTAAGCTTGGGCAGGGTTTGATTCGGCGTCATGACCGCCAAGTCCAGGTCGGGCTCCAAGCCGAAGAGCTTCAGCATGTCGCTCACCATCTCGCGGTGCTGGCCCGTGAAGCACGTGCGCGTCACAAACCGCCGGTCGGCAGACAGGGTGCGGATGACGGGCAGCAGCTTGAGGATTTCAGGCCTCGTCCCAAAACACACCAACACGCGCTTGCGTTTCATGACGGAATCCTTTCGGCGCGCGCGCCGGCCCGGCGCTGGGAATCCAAAAACGCGAGCTTGGCGTAGACCGCCCCGCTCGTCAACAGCACCCACACGTCGAACTGCAGGAACAAGGTCTCGGAGACCGAGTACAGGAGCCAGGCCAGAAAGGACGCCAGCAGCCCCAGACCCATCAGGGCCTTGGGAAATGAATCCACCTCGCGCACGGCCTGCGCGACGCCCGCCACCCACCGCCACGCAAACCACCCCGCGAGCGAAAACCCCGCCAAACCGCACGACGCGAGCAGCGTGTACGCCAAGCCGTGGTAGCCCAGCGAGGTGACGGTGAACCCCGTGCCCAGGAGCCAGTTCGCCCGAAACACCCCCAAAAAATCGAGAACCTGGCGGAGCCGCACGCCGAAGGCATGCCCCCCCGTCAAGCGGTCCCGCACGCAGTCCCTCAAATAGTCGAGGTCCGCCAAGGACAGGATGCTGCGCACACGGGCAGCCACCTCCGGCTTCCAGTAAAAGAGGCGGACCGCAAGCAACAGGAGCCCCAGGCCCAGAGGCGCCCAGGCCAGCATCCCCAGAGGCATACGTTTCCTCTTCGACAACCAGACACTGGACGCGCAGAAGGCCAAAAACCCGGCGGCGGCGGCAAGCCACGCCGCACGGGCGAGCGAAAAGAGAATCGCGGCGCCGGCCACCAGACACACCAAGACATAAAAAGCCCGCCGCCAGGACGACTCCCGCTCTTGAGCAAACAAGGCCGCCGCCAAGCCGCTGCCGGTCACCGCCAACAACGCAATGTGATGATTGTGCGGAAGCATCTCATCAAAAAACCCCGTCGCCAACAGCTCATTGAACAAGACAACCGCCAGGCGCACCAGCATCCCGCACAAGAACGCGTTCAAGCACCTGCGAAAGACGGCCCAGTCGCTGATCCAGACAAATGCGGTGCCGAAGATCGCGGCGAGCGCCGCCAGGTTCAACGAGGTCCGCAACGTCTTGGAGGGGTCCGGGCTCCACAGCGCGGAGCTGAAAGCCAGGGCGCAGAAAAGCGCCAGAGGGACCAGGAGGCGTTGTCCCCGAGCCGCAAGGTCGAGGGATCCCCGACGCAGAGTGAGCGTAGCCAGGGCCACGCCGTAGGCCACGTGCAGCGGCTTGATGTGAAACGGCACCATTCCGAGAGGCACCTCAAAGACGCCGTAGTGGACGAAAAAGGGCGAGAGAAAAAAAAGCGACCGCAGTCCGACCGTGGGATCTAACAGGGCGAGAGCGGTCAAGATCAACCAGCCGGAAACACGCCAGGACCAACGCATGCCGGGATCCAGAATCAAAACGTACGCAGCCGCCAGAGCGAAGCGCGTCCCCCAGATCTGCGAACGGTGGCGCACGAGCCGCCAGAGCTCGGCGGGGCGGAAGGTGGCAAAAACGCATCCCATCCCGAGCGCCAAGAGCACCCACACCCAGGACCCGAACAGCAGATTCTCAGCCAGGGAGGCCACGAGCCACGCAACGACCGCACCTTGCACGCCCACCGCCGCAAGCGCCGGCGAGCGACCCTCCTCACGGCGGGCCGCATCGTAGAGAAGTTGGAGGTACAAGACCGCAAAGAGCAGAAACGCCAGAAATCCGGCGATGCCCGAACCGGCCAGGACATTCAGATACCCACTGCGGAAGGACACCACCTTCTGGGTGAATCCGACGCCGAGGATGGGGTTCTTGCGCACGATGTTCATCGCTTCCGAGACCTGGTGCACGCGCTGGCCCAGGAATCCGCCCTGATCGTCGACCAAAAGGGTGTTCTGAAGAGAGCTCGGTCGGATCAAACCCTGGAGCTCCAGGACACGAGACCGAAGATCGGGGTTCTCCCCCATGGCCCAGATGGCGAGGGCCCCTCCGATGACGGCGCTCATCAGCGCCCAGGTGAGAAACCGCTTCTGTCCCAGCGCCCGGTCCGAGAGACCCAGAAACAACATTCCCGCCGTAGCGGCGAAACCCGCGAACCAGCCCACCCAGGCCGAACGCGAAAGCGACAGCATCGCCACGCCCAGCAGAAGCAGAACGCCTGAAAAGCGCAAGAGGTGAACCGGCCAACCCCGCCGCGTGAGAAGGCCCGCAAACGCTAGAACCGCCGCGCTGGCGCTCAAGGTCGCCAGGGAGTGGTTGAGACGGAGCGTCTCCCCAAACAAGCTCTCCACGTGCCCGAGGGTGCCCAGCATCAACATCGCTTTCAAGCCCGCGCCGGCAAAAAAACCCGCCATGGCCCAGCGCGCGAGGGACCGGTCGCGCAGCGCAAAACTCAGCTCAAGGAAGAGCAGGATGCCGAAGGAAAATTTCATGACTCCCTTGATGGCGAAGGAAGCGTCGGGCGCCGTCGCGCCCGCGAGGTAGGTCAGAACGGCGATCAGGGCGAGGGGCGCGCAGCACCAGGCGAGCGTTTTCTCAAGCTCCCGCTCCATGCGCGTCTCCTGCAGGTCGCGCGCCAATCTTACCAGCATGCAAACGGCCACAAGGTGGACCGGGCGCAGAAACAACCCCGGCTCCAGGGCCCCGAAGTTATTGAAGAACGTTGCAAAGAAGCACGCCAGCGCGACGCTCGCCCGCAGGTCGGGCAACGCGATGGCTGCCAGGCTCATCCATCCCAGGAACCTGCCCGGCAGCGGGGCGCCCGGCCAAAAAGCCACCCCGCAAACCGCAGCGGCGCCGGCGAGCCGCAGAGCCGCTTCCCTCCCGGCTCGACCCGGCGCAAGCCAGACCACGCGATCCCGGCCACTGGCGACGGGCAGTCGTTCAAGATTCGCCTTCATGTCGGGTCCTCGAACAAGAAGGTAGACTCGAACTCCCGGTCTGCGAGCCGGCCCCGGATGTGAACCATCAGGCGCATGAGAAAAACGGCGGGGTACAGGACGCCGTAAAAGAGGGTCAGCGCCTGACTCCACGTCACTCGCCAGGCGCCCAAACTCAGCGCGGGCAGCCACAAGGAAGCCAGGGCCGCTGCGCTCAACGTGTTCATGACCACGTGTCCTTCCCCGGCCTTGTAGAGCCAACTGAATATCCTTCGCACCACCGTGGGCGCCTGCCGCTCGAGCGGCTCCCCGGCTGAGCGCACCCGAACCGTCCCTCGCGCGCGGGAAGCGAGCTCCTTCATGAAGGCCTTGTACCGGCAATCGAAAAACACGCCCCAGAACGTGACAAAAATCGTTGCGCTGAGAGCAAGGTAGAGAAACTCCAAGCGGCCGCTTTGCGCAAAGGCTCCGAATCCGAGCCCGAAGACCGTGCTCGCGTTCACGAGGTAGTGCGCGATGTAGTCCAGATACAAACCCGTGACGGAAACCGTGTTGCGGTAGCGGGCAATCTGGCCGTCCACATGATCGAGAAGATAGAACAGTTGGTGCGCCAGCGCCCCGGCCAGGAAAATCCACGGGCTCGCCGCCGAGGCGTAGCCGACGCCCGCCAGGACCCCCACACCAATCGACGCTACCGTCACCTGGGTGGCCGTCACCGGCGTGCGAAGAAGCAGCGACGTCACGACAAGAGCCTGCTGCCGGGTGAGGTTGCGCGCCATCCAAGTCCCGACGGTCCTGTAATTGGGCTTTTGGCAGATGCGGTCGAGTTCGGCAAGCGATTCCATATCCGTTCCTCTTCTCTTGGGGTGCCCAACCGATGCGGGCCCCCAATCCATCGGTGCCAGGCCTTCTTGATTGACCTGGCTCCGTTCCTTAATACCCCAGGATGGCCATGACCTCGGCATCCGAGCGCTCGAGCTCGGGCCGGGCGGCCCGCCTTCGCCTCCACACATCCGGCAGGCGCCGCAAGGCCGAGACAAATCCCAAGAGGTAGTAGGGATTCCCGCGCGCCAGGCCCAGTAGCATCCGAGGCAACGCGTACAGACTTACGCGCGCGCGAAAAGCCGGATCGCTCAGGTTCTTCCACATGAAGAGCCACGTGTTGCGGAACGCCAGCAGCTGGGTGCCGTGTCGCCCGAACGTTTTGTGGAACGAGCCGAAGCCTTTGTGGTAGGCGACGCTTGCAGGCTCGTAATAACTCGCCCACCCTCGCTTCCAGGCGCGGTAAAACAGGTCCACGTCCTCCAGGCGCCCCGGAAGGTACAGGTCGTCGAATCCCCCCATCTCGAGAAACTTCTTCCGGTCTACCAGCATCACCGCGCCGGCGCTGGACGTGAAACCGGGCACGTCCACGTCCCGCTCGACGCCGGGATAGCGCGCGCAAGCCGAGAACCATCCGGCGCGAAACCGGACCCGGGTGCGCCCGCCCTCCAGGGTCACCCCGTCAAATTGGTAACACTTGGGACTGGCCATGATGGCTTGCGGGTGCAAGTCCAGCACGGCCACCAGGGGGTCGAGAAAATGGGCCGCCAATTTGACGTCGCTGTTCAGCAGCGCCACGTACGGCTCATCGATCGCGCGCAGGTACTCGTTGAAGGAGCACAGGACTCGGTTCTCGCTCGCCTCGTAGAGATCGACCTCGGGAAAGCGAGCGCGCACGAAGTCCCGGCTGTCGTCCGAACTGCGGTTGTCCAACACCGTCACCCGTGCGTCGCCCGAGGAGGCGCGCGCCGCTGCAATGACAGAGGGCAAACACTCCGCCAAGAGCTCCCGGGTGTTGTAGCTCAGGACGATGAGCCGCACCGCGAGGCGCGAAGCGACTACGCCCGACGACGTCATGTTGCACCCATCGCTGCGAGGCCCCGCTGCTGTCTTGCTACAGCAAGACGCGGGGCTGAAAGCTCAATCACGAGACTGGATCCTTGAACCTCGAACAGCATCGATTCCCCGCCCGCCCACACGGAAATCTTGAGCGGGGCCGAGCGCACTGGCTGCCTCCGCACCTCGATCTCGGTGCGATCATGACGCCTGCGCCATTCGGCCGTGAATCGTTCGCCCTGCCTCTCCCCGGCTAAGGCGAACGCAAGGCCCTCTTCCCGCACGCGGGAACGCACGGCCGCCGCCAGGGAGCTTGAATCCCAGGAGCGCACCCCCGCCAGGTCCATCACGATCCCCCCGGCCTCCTGGTAAGCGTTGAAAAACCCGCCCATGCCGCGCTCCATGCGTTGGGGCAGCAGGGCGATCGGGTATTCCTCGGGGCCAAACACGCTGCGGCGGGGCACCACATCGTAGGGAACGCCCGCTCCGTCAAGCAAGGGCTCGAGCGCGTGGCGCCGCTCGCCGTCCATCAAGGCCGCCTTCAGGTTCCGGCGAATGACGTCGCGGGGACCCTTCGATGCTCCGCCCTCGCGCCACGCGCGCCGCACGGCCCGCGCTTCCACAAACGAATACCACGCGGACAGGGTGCTGTACGCCAGCCCCGCACGGCCGTCCAAAAATCCCCGCCGAACGCCGTAGAGCCAGAAGAACTTGGCCAGCGGCTTGGCCCAAAGTTCCAACCAGGAGGGAACAGCGCGCCGCTCGAGCGCATCCCACACCGACCGGGCGGTGTAGAGGTCCAACTTTGCCCAGTAGTCGCGCACGTTCTGCGTGCTGAAATGGGTCAGAGCCGATCGCAGACGCCCGATCCGCCCCCGCACGCCCGGCGTCTCATGCACCGCGTTGAAGTACCGGCCCTCGCTTCGGCGGAACAACCTGAGGGGCTCATCGCCCTCGTTGCCGCCGTGGCGAACGGGCCGGCCCAGAAAGTGGTTCTGCCGGCGCACGGTGAACCCGTTCTCAGGGCCCCCGCGCCTCACGACCTGTTCGATCTCGCTGACCAGCTCGCGGGGGGCCCGCTCGTCGGCGTCGATGAAAAACACCCATTCTCCAGTGGCCTGCTCGAGCGCATAGTTTCTCTGATGGGAAAAATGAATGAAGGGAAGCGAGTAAACGTGTGGCGTAAGGCGGCGGGCGATCTCAAGGGTCCCGTCCCGCGAGCCCGCATCGACGATCACGATCTCCGCCCGGCCCACGAAGGGCTCCAGGCAGTCGCCGAGATGGCAAGCCTCGTCGGCCGTTATCACACACACGGAGTAGGTGGACATTTAAACCCACATTATAAGACACAACCCCTGTGAAATCAACCGCTTTTGGAGACATAACTATAGGAATTGAAAGGACTTACCGGTTGTCGGGTAGGATTAAATCCGCCCCGAGAGCAACCTGCCGTGCTCACCCCCCAAGCCTGCGAGAACAGTTTCGCCTTGGAGCGTGAATCCTCCGATCGGGAAGGGCGCGAGCTCGACGTCCCCTTCCACGCCTCCACGTCTCCACAAACGTTGCCGCAGGAGAAAATACAGAAACCCGTCCCGCCACACCGGGTACGCGCCCCGCGTCACAAACTCCAAAGCCCCACTGTCCGGGTGGATGCGATAGATCCTGGGTGAGTGGAAACCGTCAAATGCGCTGTGAAAGTAGACCCATCCGTCGGCCGCCCAGGTCGCGTAGGGGGCCGCGTTCACTTGTTCCCGCAAAACCGCCACCGGCCCACCCGCTCCCGACCCCAGGTAAACCGGCTTGTAGGGACCCATCCGCCCATCCAAGACGAGCAGCCGATCCTGCTTCGGAGACAACGCATACGCCATCACCTCCGGCCGGCGCACGGCCTTCGGAATACTGAAGCGTTTCACCTCGCGCCTTTTGCCCACTCTCGGGTCCGCCAGGTACAAGACAATGTCCGTGTCGTCGAGAAACGCCACCCACATCTCTTGGGGCGTGGCCCAACCCAGGAATTTCATTTGCAAGCCCAGCGGCACCGTCTCGGGCTCCGGGGCCGTGGGACCGGATAGGAAATACCGGGGATCCTCGCGATACGGAGGATTGGGAAGATCGCGCCTGTAAATGAAGAGCCCTTTGCCGTTGAGGT
>CAZPNG010000096.1:0-3496 GCA_964587845.1 uncultured bacterium
GTGATCGCCGGAAGAACTTTCTTTTTCACGTCCGCCACGAGCAGCATGAAGGGGCTCTTGCAAGACAACTCGAAGTAGGTCTGGGTTTCCTCCTCCAGCACACTCGGCGCGAAGGGGCGGAAGCTCTCGCGGAACTTGATCTTTGCGTTCACGATGTCCTTGTTTTCGGGGTTGCGCGGATCGGCCAGGATGCTGCGGTTTCCCAGCGCGCGGGGCCCGAACTCCGAGCGGCCCTGGTACCAGCCGACAATCTTCTGTCGAATCAAAAGCTCGGAGACGCGCTCCATGAGCTCCTCCTCGCCTAGTCGCTCATAGGGCACGTTTTCCTGTCGCAGAAGCGTTTCGATCTCCTCGTCGTAGCTGGGCCCAAGGAGAGCGTGGCCCCACCCTCTGGGAGAGCGCTCACCTGCCTCGAGCTGGTGATACAAATAGTAGGCCGCCCCCACGGCGCCCCCCGCGTCTCCGGCCGCCGGTTGGATGAAGATCTCGCGGTACGGCCCTTCCCGCAGGAGCCGCCCGTTGGCCACGCAATTCAGCGCCACTCCGCCGGCCAGGCAGAGGTTCTCCAGCCCGGTTTCCTGATGCAAACTTTTGCCCATGCGCAACATGACCTCTTCCGTCACCTTCTGCGCGCTTGCCGCCAGGTCCGCATGAACGGGCTGGACCTCGCTCTCGGGCGCCCGGCGGGGCACGCCGAACAGGCGCTCGAAGGGCTTGCCGCACATCTCCAGGCCCCAGTCATAGGAGAAGTACTTCATATTGAGGTGAAAACTCCCGTCTTCCTTAATGTCGATGAGGTCTCGGCAGATCAGGTCGTAGTACACCGGCTTGCCGTACGGAGCGAGGCCCATGACCTTGTACTCGGCGCTGTTGACCTTGAATCCCAAGTAATAAGTAAACGCGCTGTATAAGAGCCCGAGGGAATGAGGAAACCGGATCTCGCGCAGCAGCTCGAGGGTCTTGCCCCGGCCCACCCCTGCCGAGGCCGTGGCCCACTCGCCGACGCCGTCCAGGGTGAGGATGGCGGCTTCCCGAAAGGGGGACGCGTAAAAGGAGCTGGCGGCATGTGAGAGGTGATGCTCCAGAAAATACACCGCGCCGTCGAAGGAAAGGGCCTTGCGGATCAGCGACTCAATCCATAATTTCTGCTTTAGCCACACCGGCACGGCCTTCATGTACGCCCAGTAGGAGCGTGGCCAGGTGTCGAGTGAGGTGGCCAAGATGCGCTCGAACTTCAGCAGGGGCTTGTCGTAAAACGCCACCGCGTCAAGATCGCGAACCGTGAGCTTGCCCTCGCGAAGACAATAGTCCACCGCGCAGGCCGGAAACTCCGAGTCGTGCTTCTTGCGCGTGAAGCGCTCCTCCTGAGCCGCCGCCACGATCTCGCCGTCCACAAGAAGCGCGGCCGCCGCGTCATGGTAAAAACAGGAAATCCCCAGAATCGTGGCCGGCACGCCTAGAACTGCCTTTTCAAGTCTTCGAGTGAGACCAGGCGATGCTCGCGCTCAACCCAGTAGGTCGGCGTTGCCGCGCGCCAGGAACGGTCGAGCAGTCGGGACCCGAAAAGTCTCTGAAGAATCGCGGTGGGGCCGAAAACGAAGACGTAACAAAGGGTGAGCAAAATAAAGGTATTGATTCGGCCGATCAGGTGGGCAAAGCGCTTCCACGCCGCCCATACCCATCGGAGCCCGGAGCGCAGGGCGCCTAAGGCTTTCGATTCGTTCGTTCCGCCAACCACTTATCGAGTAGCTCTTTGGTAAACCGCCACTGCCCGCCCAACTTCGCGCCCGGAAGCTCGCCCTTCTTCACGAGCCGGTATACGGTGACGAGGTGCAGGCCGAGGTACTTGGCGGCCTCCTTGGGCGTCATGATGGGCGAGCGTTTCCACGCAAAATCCTCATCGACATATTTTCGCTTTCCCATTCCTCTGGTCTCCCTCGTAGTGTGACTGACCTGCGACGCCTTCGATTCCCGCGTCCAGTAAACCTTGGAGCGGGATGCGGGAATCGGCGACCTCGCCTCGCAATCGTTTCCAAGCTCGCTCACGCTCGCTTGAAAACGCTCGGCTCGCTTCGGCCACCCGTCTTCTCGATGGAAGTCGGCGCTATCGCGCCTCCATCGATCAAAAGGGCTCGAAGACTCCCTTCGATTCCCGCGTCCAGTAAACCTTGGAGCGGGATGCGGGAATCGAACCCGCGTAACCAGCTTGGAAGGCTAGAGCTCTACCATTGAGCTAATCCCGCACTCCGCCAACCGACCAAACCTTGCCCGGGGCCGGCAACACCCGTACTCTAGCAAATCGAGCAAGTTCAATCAATTGATAGATTTCAAGAACACGGGGAAAACTCTTCCACCGGCCCCCTCAGGGTTTGAAGGGGCGGAGCAACTCATCCGTTTCTTCACCGACTATCTGGGCGGCTAGGCGCCGGGCCACGCAGGGACTGATGAGAATCCCGCTCCGATAATAGCCCATCGCCAGGTACAGGCCTTCCACGGGGCCGCGCCCGACCACCGGCGTGCCCCGCTCGGCGCGAGGCCGTAGACCTGCCCAACTCGTGTGCAGCTTGAAACGCCCGATGCCTTCAACCATTTCCGAGGCCCTCTTCAGGATGTCGCGCGAACCCTCCGGTGTCGTGACGGCGTCGTAGCCGGCCTCCTCGAGCGTCGAGCCCACTAACAGCTTGCGCCCAGGCAGAGGGACCACGTAGGCGCAGCGGACCGTGTGAAGGACATGGTGGACCTCGCGGCCCGCCGGCAAATCAAGGATGAGAATCTGCCCCCGCACCGGCACAACCCGCACGGGCGGCTGCGCGCCCACGCACACATCCTGCCAGGCGCCGGTGGCACACACCACGGCCCCGCAGGCCAGCGTGCCGCCGCGCGTTCGCACGCCGTTCACCCGGTCGCCCGCGGTGTCCACCGCATAGGCCGACTCGCGCCATCGGATGTCAACGCCCAGGCGCACGCAGTCCGCCGTGAGCGCATCCACCAATTTGGCGGGATTGATCTTCGCCGACGCCGGGTACAATACGCCGCCCAAAATCCCGCGCGGCGCCAACGGCTCTCCGGCGGCCACGCTTTGCGCCGTCCAAAACTCGACGCGCACGTTCTGGCGTTGCTGCCACTTCACGCGCTCCAAAAGCAGCGTCTTGTCCGCCTCGCTGGCTGCCAGGTAAAGCACGCCCAGACGCTCGAACTCCAAGTTCGCACCCGACGAGCCCTCGACCTCAGCCACGAAGCCGGGATACTCTGCGAGCGCCTGGAGGCCGAGCCGAAGCAGAGCCGTCGGCTCGTCTATCTCATGAAAGGGGTCCAGGATTCCGGCCGCGGCGCGCGAGGTGGCGCCGCCAGGCTTCTCGCGCTCGAGCACCACCACCGCCAGCTTGCGGCGCGCAAGCTCCCGGGCCAGCGTCAAGCCGGCAACCCCAGCTCCCAAGATTACGACATCCGGGCTAAGCATATCCGTTCCTTCGATCCGTTCCTCTTCACTTCGGGA